>JBATHI010000169.1:0-14670 GCA_049666645.1 Flavobacteriaceae bacterium
ATCGTATAGACCGAATCGACGATCTTGCCCAAAACCGCGGCCTGGTAACCTGAACCCGTACCGATTTCGAGTACCCGGTCTTTTGGGTTCAATTTTAAGGTTTGGGTCATGAAAGCGACGATATAGGGTTGGGAAATGGTCTGCCCATGCCCAATGGAAAGGGCCTGGTCGGCATAAGCGTAGTCTTTAATGGCTTCGGGCACGAACTCATGTCGGGGGACGTTCAACATCGCCGTAAGGGTGGCAAAGTCGGTAATGCCCCTATCCTGAATCTGGCTTTTCACCATTTGTTGCCGCTTTGTGATATAGGTATCCTGGCCACTTGCCAAAAAGGATGTGCCTAAAAGGTTGGCAATGATCAAAAAAACTGGAAGTTTCATATAATTGCATTTTTCCATGGCATCCAAAATATCATGAAAATCTGGTCAATTGGACGCGCTATTGTTTTGATCGGTATCAAAATATGAATACCGAATTTTCGGCTGAAGGCAGTCGATCGTCCCACACCCGATCAAGAAACTTTCAAGGATTCGGATAGGGTATTGCCTTCTTGGGCCTTCATCAATGTACGGTCTTTAAGCCCGTTCACGAAATACATCTTCAATGAGCCCCGGTTCTTCACTTTGATTTCTCCCCTATATTCACAGTCATAATTGTCTTTGACGAGGTCATAGGTATTTTGGGCAATATTAATTTTTCCGGGTAACGAATTCGATTCCATATGAGAGGCAACATTCACCGTATCGCCCCAGATATCATAAGCGAATTTTTTGTTCCCGACCACACCGGCAACGATAGGTCCGGTATTGATGCCGATGCGAATGTCAAAGTTAAGCTCGGTGGCGGAACTATTTTTGGTGTCTTCAACAAATTGAAGTACTTCAAGGGCCGCTTGTACCATTTTGATGGCA
Source organism: Flavobacteriaceae bacterium (assembly GCA_049666645.1). Lineage (GTDB taxonomy): Bacteria > Bacteroidota > Bacteroidia > Flavobacteriales > Flavobacteriaceae > Pelagihabitans. The sequence continues at coordinate 912 of JBATHI010000169.1, forward strand.
TGGTCCCCAATATGGGAATGCAGGCCCCCGGAACACATATAGGAATCCCCGATCGTCTTGATTTTTTCCATGCCGTTCTTTTCGAAGATTTCATCGAACTTGGTAAAGTAAAAGTCGACGCTCTTTACCAAATCTTCCGGGGTAAGATTTTCGGCAAATCGTGTAAACCCTTTGAAATCAGTAAATAACACCGTAACCGAATCATATCTTTTGGCCCGAACGCTACCCTTCCGTTTTAGTTCATTAGCGGTTTCCTCGGGCAAAATATTGATCAACAACTTATCGGAACGATTCTTTTCCGCTTCGATGATCCGTTTGGTCTTTCTGATAAAAATATAGCGGTGCAACAGACCAAGGGCCATGATCATCACGCAGATAAAAGCGATCACGGCGGCTAGGATCAAATTGTTTTGGCTTTTTTCCTTGATCAATTGTAATTCAGATTCTTTTTCAAGTAGGTCGACCTGAACCTGTTTTTGCGAAAGCTCATGATTTGTGCGAAGATTGGCCATTTCGCGAACAGTTGCTAAATTGTTGACGCTGTCCCTATAGGTGATATAGTCTTTATAATATTTATAGGATTCCTTGTTGTTTCCTTTTTTTTCATAGAGTTGGGAAAGCTGCAAATTGGCATCGCTGATCTGGTCTTTCAGGCCATAAGTTTTGGCCAATTTTAAACTTTTTTGGGCCGCCAGTTGTGCCCGTTCCAAATCATTGCCTATGTCATAAATATGGGAGAGCGTGTTAAGGTATACGGCGATGGGATAGTAATCCTTCAATTCCTCAAGCATTTTGATGGCCTCGTTCAACTTCGTTTTGGCCGCTTCATTCTTGCCTTGCGCTGCCAACACCATCCCGACTCCCCCCAAATAGTAGGCAAGCCCATTCTGATGGTTCAATTCCTTGAAAAAAACTCCTGCTTCTTCAAAATACCTCAGGGCCTTATCGTATTGCTGGTTGTGGAGATAAAAATCTGCGGTATTCAATAAGGCAGTGGCCAGCGCCACAGTGTCCTCTGTTTTTCGCAATAATTGAATGGCCTTGTCATAATAAAGTTCCGCATTGCCTTCATTGCCTTCTAAGGAATAGACATCGGCCACGGCCATATAACCACTGCCCTCTCCCGCCAGGTAACCTGCGTTCAATGCCGCTTCGCTACTCCTAAAGAAAGCATCCAGTGCTTTTTCCAATTCCCCGAGCCTTAAAAGGGTGTTTCCCTTCTGAAGATATCCCCGGTGAAGGTACAAAAGGTTGTCATCGTCTTGCGCCAGGCCGATCAGTTCCTCCGCATAGCGAAGCGAGAGGGCCGGATCATTCAATTCGTTGAATGACAGATTCCTCAGTAATTCCAGCTTTTCATAGCCAGTGTGCCTTTCCTCCCTATAAATAGTTCCCAGACTATCGGCCACACGTTGGTCTTGTGCATAAATACCGGTTCCCGGAAAGGGCATTAAACACAATATCAGGCAAAACTTAACGACGGTGTCATAAAATTCCAACAGTTCAGGTATTAGCTTTCATTTTTGGATCGATTTCAAAGTATTTACATTCCCCTTTCGGATCGCGCACGCTAAAATTGATGGCGTATTCATAGATTTGGCCAACCAAACGAGCATTGCTGCTCAGCCTTTTCCTTACGATCCCGTCCTTGGCCGTAAAGCCTTCCTCGAAAAAATCGAGCTTTCTTGAGATGCGCTCTATTTTGACCAAATATTCATGATCGTCGTCTTTTGGATACTTACAAGTGGCATCCCATATGACTTCCTGGCCGATATAAACATCTGATTGAAAATTCTCAATCCTACCCCCGGGGGCACATCCGTTATTGGTATCCGACAGTGTCAAAATACCACCATTCATGGTAACGTTCGGATTCTCATTTGTAAATAGACTGTATGCCTCAACAGTCAATGTGATTTTTACTGCGGTTCCCATCATATTCATTTTTTAGGTTGTTTGTATTCTACGCCTTCAGTGGGGATGGACAGCCTGATAAGCTGTCATGGTTCACAATCCAAAATAATTAGGTCCAATACGTTGAACAAAGTGTTCAGACCTACCATTTATAAGGGGGAAGTTTGATTCGGCTATTTACGGAAATAACACTAAAAGGTAGGAAGAATTTTTGACATTTAAAATGTTTATAACGTATATTTTTAAGGCCAATGGCCACCTATCTTCTTGATAGCCAGTAATTTTAAAAGCGGTTGAACCGAAAACGCTTGAGACTTCAATCGTGTCATTTCCAATTAAATCAAAGCAATGTAAACTTATAGGGAGAGGTTGCTCGTACCGTTTAGGGCTTTGTCATTTCCCGATTTTTTAGCAGCTGTTACAAAGTACATCTTGATCTTGCCCTTATTCTTGGCTTCTATTTCTCCTCGATACTCGCAATCGAATTCGTCTTTGATCTGTTCATAGGTAGCTTCGGAAATGTTGATCTTGCCCGCCTCCGAGTTCGATTCCATGCGTGAGGCGACATTGACGGTATCTCCCCAAATGTCATAAGCAAACTTCTTGCTCCCTACCACCCCTGCAACAACGGGGCCCACATTGATACCTACGCGAACATCGAAATGCATGTTGGTTGTGGTTGCATCGGCTTTGGTTTCTTCTACAAATTGAACAATTTCCTTGGCGGCCAAAACCGTGTTTAGAGTATGGTCGGAGGTTCCGGCATTCAAACCGCCGGCACACATATAGGAATCCCCTATGGTCTTGATCTTTTCGATTCCGTGCTTTTCCATGATTTCGTCAAATTTGGAAAAATAGAAGCCCACGGTTTCTACCAAAGCTTCAGGCGTAAGCATTTCAGAGTAGCTAGTGAAATCCTTAAAATCGGTAAAGAGTACGGTCGCCGACTCTATTTTTTTAGCCTTTACCATGCCCTTATCCTTAAGTTCCTTGGCCGTTTCTGCCGGCAAAATGTTCAATAGCAGTGTTTCCGACTTTTTTTTCTCCTTTGAAATGCTACGATAATACCAAAACAAAGTGAATAACAATAGTCCTGAAAAGCCCAAAACGATGCGCTGGTTCCTTTTTTGTTGGTTGAGCAGATCAACCTCTACCTGTTTCTGGGATACTTCGTAATCGGTACGCTGATCGGCCATTTTTTGTACGGCCTCAATGTTTTTAATACTGTCGCGATAGGCGATATGTTGCTTGTAATAGTGATGGGAGGCCTTATAATCGCCAAAGCGCTCATAGAGCTCCGAAAGCTTTAAATTGGCATCACTGATCTGGTCTTTCAGGCCATAGGATTGCGCCAGTTCCAAGCTTCGTTCCAAATAACCGAAAGCGGTATTGTAATCGAGTTTGTTGGCATAGATATCGGCCATGTACGTTAAGTAGACTGCGATGGGATAATAGTCTTTTAATTCTTCAAGGATGATCAGGGCCGCTTTTATGTTGGTCTCGGCCAAATCATCATTGCCTTGTTTGGCATATACCATACCCATATTACCCAAACCGTAAGCCTGTCCGATCGATGAATGAATCCTATTAAAAATAAGTGCTGCTTCTTTGGTGTAGATCAGCGCAGAATCCAATTTACCGGCATTGATGAAATCATCACCTGCATTCAACAAAGCGGTGGCTATTTTAAGAGAATCGTTCAATTTTCTTAATAATTGAATCCCCCTATTGTAATATTTTTGGGAGTTTCTTGAATTTCCCATTACTGTATAGGTGTCTGCAATCGATATCATAAGAGAACCAACGCCCTCTTCGTTACCCGTGCGAGTAGCAAATTCGAGGCTTTTAAAAAAAGACTCAAGGGCCTCGGCATTTTGTCCTTTGAATTGAAGTGCATATCCTTTTTGTAAATATCCGTTGTAGAGAAAATTAAAAGAAGAATCTATGGATGCCCTTTTGATCAACAACTCTGAAAATTCAAGTTTTCTATCAGGATTGGTTTCTTCGATGGCGATTTCGGTCAAAATATCCAGTTCATCTGAATATTTTCCCGCATTATATTGCACAATGAGACTGTCGGCCAATTTCTGATTTTGTCCAATGGCACAAAAAGTAGTAAAGCAAAGAAAGCCCATTATTAAATAATAGGCTTTTCGATTAAATGTCATAATAATTTATCACTTAATTATTATTTAAATTAATTTTTGGTTAATTATCTCATAATAAGTCGTGGATCATCGTAGTATGTACACCTTGGCTCAGGATCTGAATTGATTGTAAATCCAATCGAATAATTTTCAAATTTCCCAGATCCTGGAGACACTGGAACTACCTGCCCATTAGCAATGCCATTGGTAACTGTAGGTTGGTGAATAAGTAATTGTTGAGAGTTACGATATTTTGGTATGCTGGCGTCGGCCTTTTTAACACTCACAATCGTTATCCCGTTATTACGGCCCGGATCTGGGCTAGGATCTAAGGACCATTTGATAGTCTGATTAACATCCACTATTGTTTCTAATTCATCATCCCCAGGGTCATTGGTCCCCTGTTTTAAACTGAGGTTTCTAGTTTCTCCAATCCTACTTACCAAAATGTTGATATCCGCCATGATATATTATTGTTTAAAGGTTAGAAATATTTTTAATCTGCATTACATAATTAATTTATTCTAATATATCAATTATAACAGAACACTTCTTTTTTTTTGTCCGAAAGGCCTTGTTAATTTACCAAAGCCTTTATTGGTACGGCGGTTTTGATGCCCTTTACAAAATACATCTTGATCTTGCCTCGGTTCTTGGCCTCGATTTCGCCCCTGAATTGGCAATCGAATTCGTCTTTGATGAGTTCATAAGTAGATTCGGAAATATTGATTTTGCCCGCCTCCGAATTTGATTCCATTCGGGATGCCACGTTCACCGTATCGCCCCAGATATCATAGGAAAACTTTTTACTGCCCACAACCCCTGCCACCAAGGGTCCGGTGTTGATGCCGATACGGATCTCGAAGCGGTGGTGTTCCGAATCCCCATTTGCTTTGGCATCTTCCACAAAGTCGAGGATCTCGAAGGCCGCTTTCACCATTTTCAGGGCATGGTCTTTTGAGGGAAAGGGTAAGCCGCCAGCGCACATATAGGCATCGCCAATGGTCTTGATCTTTTCCAGGCCGTACTTTTCCATGATGGCATCGAACTTCGAAAAATAAAAACCGATGCTTTCCACCAATTGTTCAGGGGACAAATTTTCCGCATAACTGGTAAAGCGCTGGAAGTCGGTGAACATCACGGTCACCGCTTCAAATTTTTTGGCGGTCACTTTCCCATGCGCCTTCAATTCATTGGCGGTATCTTCGGGAAGGATGTTGAGCAGCAACCTTTCAGATCGGTCTTTTTCCTGCTGTATGACCTCTTTGGTACGCCTGATAAAGCGATTGCGGCGATAGAGCCCGGCGGCGAGTAAAAAGATCAGGAACAGGGCCACTGCCGTAGCGATCGACACGATGGTTTGGGTACGTCTTTGTTGGTTGGCCAGATCCACTTCCGCCTGCATTCGCGACCTTTGCAGGTTGGCCATCGACTGCACGGCGGTGAGGTTTTTGACACTGTCGCGAAAAGCGATGTGATTTTTATAGTATTTCAGCGCCGCGCCGCCATACCCCGTTTTTTCATAGAGTTCCGATAGTTTTAGATAGGCATCGCTGATCTGTTCCTTGAGTCCGTATTGTCTGGCAAGCCGCAAACTTCGCTGCGCATACCCAAAGGCGGCATCCCAATCGCCTTTATCGGCATAAATTTCGGACATATAGGTGAGGTACACCGCGATCGGATAATAGTCGCCCAGTTCCTCGAGCATGGTGATGGCCTGGGCAATGTTATTTTCAGCCCTATCGGTTTCCCCGAGTTGGGCATAGGCCAGGCCCACGTTGCCCATATTATAGGCACGGCCAATCTTATTGTTCAGTTTTTCGAAAATGGCCCCTGATTCCTTGAACAAGAGCAGGGCCGAATCGGGTCGGGCCAGTTGAAGGTTGTAATAATCGCCCAAATTCTCGGTTGCATTGGCAAAATTTATGGAATCTTTCCTGTCCTTGCCCTCCTTAAAAACTTCGATGCCCTTTTTATAGTTCTCAACTGTATTGTCATGATTCTCCATCCCGGCGTACACCGCTGCGATCGAAATATAAAGCAGTCCCAGGTCATTTTTCCGCCTAAAGCGTTCCACTATTTTGATGGCCTCAAAGTAAATTTCCAAGGACTTGCTCAAGTCTCCTTTGAGCCTTAAAGCGTTGCCCTTTTGTATCATGGCCGAAATAACATAATCGCTTGAATCCATAGCTTTCGCTCGACTCAGCAGCAGTTCACTGTATTCCAAGGACTTGTCGGGATTGGGTTCTTCAGAAGCAAGACTTTTCAAAATCCGCAATAGGTCTTTCTCTTCAAATTTACCTGAATTGAATACGGCTTCCAGACTGTCGGCTTTGGTTTGGTCCTGGGCAATGCTGGCAGATCCCCAAACAAAAAAAAAGCCCAGGATGAAACAGGCTCTTGTGGTTAGTACCATTTTTAGTATGTTCGGGAGGTTTATCATGCCTACTCGCTAGAAAATGTTTAGGTCCATTTATTGTTTTGTCTTAATGATGGGATCAATGGAATAAACCCTGTTGCTTTCCCCAACCTGAAATTGGAGGGTGTACACATAGCCAGTAGCGGTGCTGCCCCTAATGACGGAGGCCTCTACGTTTGCTTCCCCATCGACCTCATCGCTGCTGAATATCCTAGCGCCCCGTTTGTACTTTATTTTTTTGATTTTTACCGCTTCCGAACCAGAGGTCGACATCCCGTTCCAAACGATATTGTCGCCCACATCGACCAGAACGGTGAAATTTTCTGCAGAGCTGTTGTCTAACACCTCTGTCTCCGGGCCAACGGTAAAGTAACTGGCGGCCGCCGCATTTGGGCTGTTAAGAAGTGCGTCCATATCCACATTGAGCGTAATTGTATGGGTCGCCTGCCCTGCCGCCATACCACAAGAAAATATGAACACCAGGGCAAGATGGCCTAAAAAACGATTTTTATGTTTTGATCTAATTTCCATGTGGTTGGGCAGCGCTTTAAATGCTTGTACTTCCGGATTTTAAAACGATTTATTCCTATACATTAATTCTTGACCTTGATCACAGGGTCGATTTCAATCGGATCATTTGAACCCAAGATGTAGCTGATCTTATATTTGTAGGTCTTGCCCTTGGCATTCTCCTTTTTGCTGTTTTTTACTCTTGCTTTTATTTTTTTCTTCCCATTATTGATTTTGGTCTTTTTAAAAATTTTCTCACTATCGGGCTTGCCATTGTCGGCCTCGATATCGATTTCATCAATATTCACCACTTCACCCGAGGTCGATACCCCTTCCCATTCGATTTGATCGTTGACATCGATGACAATCGTAAAATCTTCGGTACCATTTGGATTTTCCACTTCACTGCCGGGCGCGGAAAAAGATACTGCGCCGGTGCTGCTGTTGACACTTAAGATGACCATTTTTTGGCCATAGGTCAAATGGCCCCAGAAAAGTGATGCCAGGGCGCATAAAATAGAAAGTTTTTTTGTTGATTTCATGATCAAATGTTTGGTCTTGGTTAGTATTGTTCCTGAATTAGTGGGCATTCCTCAGAAAATAAGGTGTCGTGAGAAAGGCTAATATATCGAATTAGGATTAAATAAACCGACGTTTTGACGGTGTACCGGCCAAAATGGGGAATTTGTAATTCCTTTCTTACAAATACCCCGCTATTTTGATTTAACTCGTGACTCGGTCAACGTAATTTAACACAAATGCGCAAAAACCTAAGATCAAATGTCCCAAGGCAGCGCATTATTGTCCGAAGTACCCCAATTTTCTATCGAAACCCAATGGACTAAAGGAAGCCGCAGAGGCGTACTTCAAATAAAACGCGACCAAAGGCCATAAAAAAGTCCCAAAACCCGGCATGCTGCTTGAATTTTAGGACAGGGCCTCACCATAATACCTATGCCGGACTGATATTCTGGTTGACCTTAAAGAGATTATGGGGATCGAATCGCCCCTTGATTTTGGCCAATCGCGCATAATTTTGCCCGTAACTGGCCTTCACGCGTTCCTGGCCTTCATCGTTCATCATAAAGTTCGAATAGGCCCCTCCCGCGGAATAGGGATGCAACCCCTCCCAATAGTCTTTGCACCATCGGGTAATTTTATCTGCGTTTTTGGGATCTGGATCAACCCCTACGATCACCCCCGAATATTGGGCATCGCGATATGCCCACGGCGTCGCTTCCGGCCCAACCCTAGCGGCTGCCCCCGTAATGGGATAAATGTGCATTTGTGATAAAGGGGTGGGGATCTTCGATCCGAATTTCAAATGCTGGGCACTGATCTTCTCGTTCAATTCATTGAAGAAGTCACCCCGCCAATACCACTGGAGCCCTGGTGGAAATAAACCATCGAACAGGGTTTGGATGGAGGGGTACGGCATCTCCCCCACATGTTCAAAAATGGGATTTTTGGCCAAAATGGGAGCGAAGGCGGCTTTGGCCTTGCCCATATCGCCGGTATAGCACCATACAATGCCACAGTACTGTTTATGGTGCAAAAATTCGGGAAACGGTGGCCCTGGAATGATCATCGTGGCGAAGAATCCGTTCAGATCTTCCGGAGCATTCTTGATGAAATCCTGGTACCATGCCATTATTTCCTGAGTCTTTTCAATGGGCCATAGGGTTGGACCGCCAAAAACAGTTTTTACGGGATGGGCCTGAAACTTGAAAGAAGTGACAATCCCAAAATTGCCGCCCCCACCGCGAATGGCCCAGAACAGATCGGTATTTTGTTTGGCGTTTACAGTAACAAACGACCCATCGGCCAGCACCATGTCGGCCTCCAGTAGGTTGTCGATGGTGAGCCCGTATTTACGTGATAAATAGCCTACACCACCGCCCAGGGTGAGTCCGCCGACCCCTGTAGTGGAAATAATACCGGCAGGGACCGCAAGACCAAAGGGATGGGTGGCATGGTCCACTTCGCCCCAAACGTTGCCCCCCCCTACCCTTACGGTTTTATTTTCCTGATCGACCCTCACAAATTTGAGTCCCGAAAGATCGATGACCATACCTCCATCACAGAGCCCTAGTCCGCCCCCATTATGCCCGCCACCACGTACGGCGACCAACAGTTCGTTCTCGCGGCCAAAATTTACCGCGGCCATCACATCGGCCACGTCAACGCACATTACGAACATGCCCGGTCGCTTATCGATCATGGCATTGTAGACCTTTCGCGTTTCATGATAACCCGCGTCTTTGGGCATTATCACTTCCCCCCTGAGCTTTTGGGAAAATTGTTCAATTAAATCTGGATTCAAGTCTATTATTGTCTTCATCTTGATTATTGGTGTTTAGGTTTGAAAGCGTAACTATTGGGAAATGATCATCCCTTTCAAAGACCAATGGTTTGGTGTTTTTCGTTTTAGAACTGGCCTTAGCAGTTTCGACCTGCCTAGCCTTTTGGCTTGGGTAGATTCGGACGTAGTCGAAACCGCCTAATTGCGGTTATACATTGTCGCAATTAGTTGCTTTTTTTATTGTACGGATTTTGCAAACTACCTTAATCTTCTTTTATAGTCGGCACTGCATCAAAAGGGTCCACCATAGCGACAAATAAAACACAAGGGCCATTATCTAGGCATTTTGCTTTGTGTGGCTTTCCTGCAGGTCCATAAGCGTAAGAGCCAGCTCTTAAAACCACAGGGTTTTCATTTTCGTATTCAACCTCTAAATCTCCTGAAATTAAAATCATACGTTCGGGTGAATTATGTGTATGATTCACAACTTCAGTATTCGCTTCTATTTTAAAGAAAAAATCCAAATTTGATTTAGATAGATCCCCGTGAAGTATTGTAAAGGAGCAACCAGGAAAGAAATCTGGTGCAGGCAACCATTTCAAATCTTTGTTATCAATGGTTGTAGCAAAAGAAGTTTCTTCTTCAGAAAGGTCATTACTCTGCGCATTCAAGCCGATTGTTAATAAAACAAAGGCGAGGGTTATCATGTTTTTTCTGTGCTGTTTAATTTTAGTGGTTTTCATAGTGGTGGTTTTTAAGGATATAAATTAAGTTAATCATTGAAAATATCAATCTGTTTATTATGGGTTACAATTACTTGCAACTGACTAATATTCATTACATTATGTGCCGTGACCATGTCTTTCCCATTATAAATTTGGGGACCCACTCTGCCCATGCCCAAAAACGCGATGGTATGCTGTTTGATCATCACCAAGCGCTCGGGTTGTTCCAAAAAGGGCAGGAACCTGGCATTGACTGCGGTATTTCTCATATGCGCATCAACGGTATCGTCTACGATTGCGGCTATACCGGTCGAGCCGCCCAATCTTTCAAAGAGTGTGTTTGCCATTTTATGCTATGTTTTGGTTGTACCCAAAGCTAGCTATAGAAAAAACCAACGACTACTAAGTTTAAATCAAATAATTATAATTTTGGATCATTTAAGTATTAAACCGAATCAGAAATCAATTCAGGTTTAATTTGGCATATTTTGAAGGGAGGATGCCATAAGTATCCGAAAAGCATTTTGAAAAGTAAGCTGCACTATTGAAACCCGTTTCATAGGCCACCTCGGAAATATTGCCATACTGCCTATGTAAAAGTTCCAAGGCTTTGTTCAAACGGTATTCCCGTATGAAGGTGTTGGGAGATTTTCCGGTGAGTTTTTTGATTTTTCGATAGAGCTGTGCTTTGCTATAACCCAATTCGGCACTGAGCGCTTTTAACCGAAAGTTCTCTTTGTTCCATGTTTTTTTGGAGAAGGCCATCAATTGGGCGAGAAATTTTTCTTCTTTGGGCCTCAACGTCCGAATCAGCTTGTGGTCGATCTTAGCCTGATGGTTCTCGTTTTCATATAGGTTTTTGACGGCCTCGGTAATCACGATAGGGTCATGGACCACTTCACACATTTCGGTGGCCCGCTCAATGGTTTCTGAAAAAATACCTTCTTGACCGGTTACGGGAACACCGGCACAGACCCCGATCCCCAGCTTCCTATGGGTACTATCCAGTTTTGGGGTGATGTATTTAAAATTGTATCGGATTTTCAAGGCACATAAAATGGCATTGGTAACCGTTTTAAAGGAAACCAAATACATATTGTTGTTGTGTTTGGCGATGCTGCCCTCGAAGTGATGCACCGTTTTGGTAACACTTCTATGGAATTTCTGGAAAAAAATATCCATTTGTTCCGCATTGGTGCTGTGGATGGGATCTCCGGCTTCCAATACCATGATGACCCTGAAGGCGGGGTCGTCGATAATGTTAAGTTCTTCATTTTGAGCCTTAATGGGGTCTTCGATGCGGCCCAAGAACGATTCCACCAAACGCACATCAACTTCGATGATTTCGTGCGGGAAATCCCCATGGGCATGATTGTGCATCTTTTGCAGGGCTTCCTTATTGGGGGCCTCTATCAGGCAAAAGGCGGTATGCCTTTCACTGTCGCACCAATAGGTCATCCCCTTGCAGCCATAAAGATGCTGTACTTTGAGGTCTTCCTGATGCATCAACGCTACATGTTTTGCCGTAATATCATCGGGAATGTCATGTCGATCCATATATAACGGCATAGGCGCTGGTTTTTACTAAAGTTAGCGATTTTTTCCCAAATTAAGGCGTATTGGAAACGACAAAAACCGAAATCCGTAGGGCTTGCGAAGAAAAAATGGAAAGAACCGTCGACCAAATGTCGGTTCTTTCGAGGTCAACTCGAATGAAGTTATTTTGTTTATATGAAGTGCTGCCTCAAAAAATTGCGCCCGTTGGAAGACATCACCCTATCTACGATTTCATCCGCATCGATCTTGTTCGCTGCGACTTTGAACTGGGCTCTTTTCATATAATTATAGGCATGCCGTTCCAGAAAATCGGCCAAAAAAGGCAACTCCTCGGCAGTCCAAAAACCATTTAGCGCATCAATGATGCCGTCAAAATCGGTACCCAAGGCGATGCAGTCCCATGCAAACAATAGTTCACCGTCCAGGACTTCAAGGGTATGTTGGATCTGGAACCACAACAATTCCGATCGGTAGTGCATGATCTTGGCACGCTTGGTGGATCGTTTGGTGGCTTTCAAGGTCTGTTTGCTTACGATCCTTCTTTCATCGAGTTGCAAGCCTATGAGGCCCTTGCGCTTGGCGATTCGAACCAGCTCATCATTAAAAAAGTTAATATCGACCGGATTTAATTTGTCCGCGACCACCGACCCCCCTTGTTGCCTTTGTGTTGGGGACAACAAGCCGTTAGCGGCACCATGACTGACGATGATGGGTATTTGCGAATACCTTGGATCAGCCTCCAATAGGCCGTAGAATTCTTGTCTGGCCAATACGCTCATATGTTTTAAGTCGATCAGGATCCGCCGGCCATTCGACCTATCGTAAAGTGCATGGATCACTTTTTTCCCCAAAGGGGTAAGTCCGGTATTGAGTCCTTCCCTCTGGTCGACCTTCTTCTTGACCAAAGCGGTAAAACTTTCCGCATGGCCGCAAAGATGGTTCCAGAAATGATGGGCGAGAGTTACAAAAAAGGGAGGGGTATGCCACTGTTTTATAAGTTGTATCCTTGCCAGAAATGCCCTTTCATCTGGGGCTTGCAGAATATTTGAATTCAGCACGTGCATTCCCTCTATCGACAATATGACCGCTATGGTAGTGGTTTTCCCTTTTTGGTTTTTTTGCAAGGATTCGATTTCGCCCTGGTTCCTTACCAATTGGTAGGTGAATTCTCCTTCCGGAAGCTTGATCAGCTTCCGGTCGAGTTGCCGGTAATAATCATATTCCAGTTCAAGATCTTTGAAATAATCGGTCATTTGTTGCACGGCATCTACCCGCTTCTTCCCTACCCCAGTGGCAAAATTGGAGGCCATATCGCGAAGGAATTCATTTTTTATGGCGTTGTCGAAAAAACCCCTTTCAATGGGATACAAAGAGGCACAGACCACCCTGACGCCCCCTTTCGCCAAACTGGTGAAGTTGGCTTGGGAAAACTTGGTGAGGTGCAAGAGGTAATTGATCAGTTTATCAAGTAAGGTCGGGGGATCGTAACGCCAAATGCTGTTGCTATGGTTCCGGTACTTGCTATTCTGACCAATGGGGAGTCGATTATGGCTCTTCCCGAACGGTTTCAGGGCCGAATGGCAATGCAAATCGAAATAGTTGTTGCTATCAAGAGACATTGAACACCATATAGGAATTGTTCTTCACTTTTACAAAAAACCGTAAGATTGCTTTCATTTTAAACCAACGATTTTCGTTATAAAAAATAAAAGACAACCTCACGGTAAGATGTAGGCGGGGAAAATTCGGGGAGTTGAAAGATAAAAATAATAAGGCAAGGTGTATTATACAAAAACCTTATAAAAATTGGGTTTTATTTTTGCAAATCCCTGAAACTAAAAAAGTTGATCGGGAAAAAAGCTGTATTCCCATCATGGGCCAAAAACGACCCACAAATAAAATCGAATCATTCTTCAAACAAAAAGAGGGCTAGAAAAGCCCTCTTATAATTGTGATCGTCGTCTTGGTTTATTTTGCTTCCATGATTCTAGTGCTGATATAGGCATTCGATCGAATGATTTTTCCTTCATCGTTGAAATCATGAATGTACAAGGCCGGCATCACTATTTTTTTGCCATCCAATTTTCTGGTCATTCTAAATTTCCACCAGGATTGTACCGTTTTTGAATCTCCAAGATCATATTCCAAATAATCCGGATAGCCCACCACATCGATACTGCTGATG
>JBATHI010000170.1:0-4870 GCA_049666645.1 Flavobacteriaceae bacterium
TTTTTGTTTCTCGATTCTGAAATCACTTTTTCCTGGAATCCGGTCTGTTCATCGATTTCCACTTGATAGGTCATACCCTGCTCTATATTTTCGTAAGCGATCTTCCCTGGGAACTCGGAAACGATGACCCCGTTATAGGGATCCCATTGACAGATGACTTCCGAAGCGGCTACCTTGGCCCCATTTTTCACGTACAGTTGTGAACCATAAGGGATGTTGTTGGTGCTCAGGGTAATGCCCGTCTTGGCGTCCATGATCTTGATTTCCGACGTTCTTGAAATAACGATTTCAGAAGTTTTTCCATCTGTATCTTCTCCCTTCACCGTACGCAGATCCTCGATTTCCGCAATACCACCAAACTTGGCCAACAATTTGCTGTCCTCGGAAATGTTGCCCGCGATACCTCCAACGTGGAAGGTTCTCAGCGTCAGCTGTGTTCCAGGCTCTCCGATGGATTGTGCTGCCACGACCCCAACGGCTTCGCCGCGTTGAACCATTTTGTTGGTTGATAGGTTTCTTCCGTAACATTTCGCACAGATTCCCTTCGGTGCTTCACAGGTAAGCGCAGAGCGTACCTCCACCTTTTCGATTGGAGAAGCCTCTATTTTCTTGACATCGGCCTCCATGATTTCCTGACCTGCCTGTAAAAGCAGTTCTTCGGTAAGCGGATTATATACATCGTGCAATGAAACCCTTCCGAGGATACGTTCTCCCAAGGATTCCACGATTTCTTCGTTCTTTTTCAATGCTTCCACCAAAACGCCCCTCAATGTTTCACAATCCTCTATGTTGATGATCACATCCTGGGATACGTCAACCAATCGCCTGGTAAGATATCCGGCATCGGCGGTTTTCAATGCGGTATCGGCCAATCCCTTGCGGGCGCCGTGGGTCGAGATAAAGTATTCCAAGATCGATAGCCCTTCCTTAAAATTGGAAAGGATAGGGTTTTCGATGATTTCTCCACCTCCAGCGGTCGATTTTTTAGGCTTTGCCATCAATCCACGCATCCCGGTCAACTGACGGATCTGCTCTTTGGAACCCCTAGCGCCGGAATCCAACATCATGTATACCGAGTTGAATCCTTGCTGGTCTTCTCGAATGCGTTTCATCGCCAATTCGGTGAGCAGCGCATTGGTGCTCGTCCAAACATCGATGACCTGGTTGTAACGTTCGTTATTGGTGATCAGACCCATGTTATAGTTGGCCATAATGCCATCGACCTGTTCATTGGCTTCAGCTATCATTTCGTGTTTTTCCTTGGGGATGATGATATCTCCCAAGCTGAAGGATAACCCACCTTTGAAGGCGAATTCAAAGCCCATGGTCTTGATCTTGTCCAAGAAATCGGCAGTGGTAGGGACGTCTGTCAACGCCAAAATATTGCCAATGATATCGCGTAACGATTTTTTGTTCAGTACATCGTTCACATACCCGGCCCTTTCCGGAACTACTTTGTTAAAGAGCACACGGCCCACGGTGGTGGTAATGATCTGGTTGACCAATTTACCTTCCCCGTTAAAATCCTTCGCCCTTACCTTGATACCTGCATTCAGGTCCAATTTGCCCTCATTGAAGGCGATGACCACTTCTTCTGCCGAATAAAAGGTCAATCCTTCGCCTTTTACCTTCACCTCATCGGTTGACTTGCGTTCCTTGGTCATATAATATAATCCCAAGACCATATCCTGGGATGGAACGGTAATCGGGGAACCGTTGGCGGGGTTCAAGATATTATGTGAAGCCAACATCAGCAATTGTGCCTCAAGTATGGCTTCTGGCCCCAATGGCAAGTGAACGGCCATCTGGTCACCGTCAAAATCCGCGTTGAAGGCGGTACACACCAATGGGTGCAGCCTAATGGCCTTACCTTCGATGAGTTTTGGCTGGAAAGCCTGAATCCCCAAACGGTGCAAGGTCGGGGCCCTGTTGAGGAGTACGGGGTGTCCTTTCAACACATTTTCAAGGATATCCCACACCACGGGTTCTTTTTTATCGATGATCTTCTTGGCCGATTTCACGGTTTTTACAATACCGCGCTCGATCAACTTTCGAATGATAAAGGGTTTGTAAAGTTCCGAAGCCATATCTTTCGGTAGACCGCATTCGTACAAGCTCATTTCCGGACCAACCACAATGACCGAACGTGCGGAGTAATCTACACGTTTACCCAAGAGGTTCTGGCGGAAACGACCTTGTTTTCCCTTCAAGGAATCGGAAAGTGATTTCAATGGCCTATTCGATTCGGTTTTTACAGCCGATGCCTTTCTTGTGTTGTCAAACAAAGAATCGACTGCTTCCTGTAGCATGCGCTTCTCATTTCGAAGGATCACTTCAGGGGCCTTGATCTCGACCAATCTTTTAAGACGGTTGTTTCTGATGATGACCCTGCGGTATAGATCATTGAGGTCGGAGGTCGCAAAACGGCCACCGTCCAAAGGCACCAAGGGTCGTAATTCGGGTGGAATTACGGGAATCACCTTCATGATCATCCATTCGGGCCTGTTGTCCCTATTCTCTTGCGATTCGCGTAATGCTTCCACAACCTGTAGGCGTTTTAAAGCCTCCGTTTTACGTTGTTTTGAAGTTTCGGTATTCGCCTTGTGCCTCAAATCATAAGAGAGCTCCTTTAGGTCGATGCGGCCCAAAAGATCGATCAAACATTCAGCGCCCATTTTGGCGATGAACTTATTTGGATCTGAATCATCAAGGTATTGGTTTTCAGGTGGAATCGACTCAATGATATTCAAGTATTCTTCTTCCGTCAAGAAATCCATCTGTTGGATTTCCTCACCTTCATGACCTTTGGCGATTCCGGGTTGGATAACCACATAACGCTCATAATAAATGATCATGTCCAATTTCTTGGAGGGCAATCCAAGGAGGTATCCGATTTTATTGGGTAAAGAACGGAAGTACCAAATATGGGCCACGGGCACTACCAAATTGATGTGGCCGACCCTATCTCTTCGCACTTTTTTCTCAGTAACCTCAACACCGCAACGATCACAAACAATACCGCGATATCGAATACGTTTGTATTTGCCACAAGCACATTCATAATCCTTTACAGGTCCAAAGATACGTTCGCAAAACAGACCGTCGCGTTCCGGTTTATGGGTTCTATAATTGATGGTTTCAGGTTTTAAGACTTCCCCTCGCGACTCCGCCAAAATTGATTCTGGTGATGCCAAACCGATCGAAATCTTATCAAACCTCTTTACTGGTGCATTATCGTTAATTCTTGCCATGATATAATGGTGATACTAAATTAATTGTGTGTTCTAAAATCGACTTTTTGAATCGACTGGCTTATTCTTCCAACCTGATGTCCAATCCCAATCCCTTGAGTTCGTGCATCAATACGTTGAATGATTCTGGTAATCCAGGCTCCGGCATGGTCTCGCCCTTTACGATCGCTTCATAGGTTTTAGCCCTGCCGACCACGTCGTCGGACTTCACCGTCAAAATTTCCCGCAAGGTGGCCGAGGCACCGTATGCCTCCAAAGCCCATACCTCCATCTCTCCGAAACGCTGACCTCCAAACTGTGCCTTACCGCCCAAGGGCTGTTGCGTGATCAAGGAATATGGTCCTATTGATCTGGCATGCATCTTATCGTCGACCATATGGCCTAATTTCAACATGTATATTACGCCCACGGTAGCCGGTTGGTCAAAACGCTCCCCTGTACCTCCATCGAAGAGATAGGTATGCCCGAATCTTGGGATACCGGCTTCGTCGGTATAGGCGTTGATCTGGTCTAAAGTGGCTCCATCGAAAATTGGGGTCGCATACTTTTTGCCCAACTTGAGCCCGGCCCAGCCGAGTACGGTTTCATAGATCTGCCCGATGTTCATACGGGAAGGAACCCCCAATGGGTTCAAGACGATATCTACCGGGGTACCATCTTCGAGGAAAGGCATATCTTCCTGACGCACGATTCGCGACACGATCCCTTTGTTCCCGTGACGGCCCGCCATTTTATCGCCTACCTTCAACTTCCGTTTTTTGGCGATGTACACCTTGGCCAGTTTCATGATGCCTGCTGGCAATTCGTCGCCCACCGAGATTGTAAACTTGTCCCTTCTCAGGTTTCCTTGAAGGTCGTTCAACTTGATCTTGTAATTATGCAGCAAATCGGCCACATGGGTATTCGATTCCTTGTCCGTCGTCCAGCTTCCGCCTACCAAGTGTGCAAAATCGTCGACGGCGTTCAGCATCTTCATCGTATACTTCTTTCCTTTCGGCAATACTTCTTCGCCCAAATCGTTCAAGACCCCTTGGGAAGTCTTCCCATTGATCAAATTGAACAATTTCTCGATCAGCAGGTCCTTGAGCTCTTGGAACTTCACCTCATACTCCAATTCGAGCTTGGAGATGGCTTCCTTGTCTTCCGACCGCTTGCGTTTGTCCTTGATCGACCGTGAAAACAATTTTTTGTCGATCACGACCCCGTTCAACGATGGGGGCGCCTTCAATGAGGCATCCTTCACATCACCAGCCTTGTCCCCAAAAATGGCACGAAGCAGTTTTTCTTCAGGAGTGGGATCCGATTCCCCTTTCGGGGTAATCTTACCGATCAAGATATCCCCGGGCTTTACTTCTGCCCCGATACGGATCATCCCGTTTTCATCAAGATCTTTGGTCGCTTCTTCCGATACGTTGGGGATGTCGTGGGTCAACTCTTCAGCGCCCAATTTGGTATCCCTTACTTCCAATGCATATTCATCGACATGGATTGAGGTAAAGATATCTTCGCGAACCACTTTTTCGGAAATCACGATGGCATCTTCAAAATTGTAGCCTTTCCACGGCATGAAAGCCACGGTGAGGTTTCTTCCCAGTGCCAGTTCACCGCTCTCAGTGGCA
>JBATHI010000171.1:0-2134 GCA_049666645.1 Flavobacteriaceae bacterium
CCGCTCAAATCAAAGGTAAATCCCGTACTAAAAGTGTTTTCAGCTGACAGTATAAAACTGCCAACGGTCACGAATTCTTCGATGGTGCCACAGCGTTTCATGGGAATCTTATCGGTCATGTACTTGATCTGTTCCGGGGATTGGCCCTTCAAAATATCGGTTTCGATCACTGCCGGGGCAATGGAGTTGACCAAAATGCCCGTTTCGGCATATTCCTTGCCCTGAACCTTAGTCATTCCAATGACCCCAGCTTTGGAGGTAGAGTAGGCCACCATTCCCGCATTGCCGTCCTTACCCGCCATGGAGGCCACGTGCAACACCCTGCCATAATGCTGTTTCAACATATGGGGCACCACCGCCTTGAACGTATTGAAAGAGCCCAACACATTGACGGCCAATACCCGATTGAAATCCTCAAAAGTGACCTCATGGCTCTTGATGCCTGTTTTTCCGACGATACCCGCACAATTGGCCAAAATATCGATCCTGCCCACCTTGATGGCAAAATGCGCAACGGCTTTCTCCACTTCCAAATAGTCGACCACATCGAGGGCATAGGCAAAGGCATTTTTGGCATCTTTTGGGATCGATTTTTTGATCCCCTCCAAATCGCGATCTAAAAAAGCAACCTTTGCCCCTTGCAAAAGCAAGTGCCTTGCCAGGGCATTTCCAAGGCCATTTGCCGCGCCCGTAATTACGGCCGCCTTATCTTTCCATTGGTCTTTCATATGCTATTCGCCCCCAGCCCGATTATCATTGGGTTGGGGCACTTCTTAAAAGTAACAAAAGATTGTTATAATCTTAAAATTTTTAATCAAAAGAAAACAAGATCATAATTAATTGCGCTTTTCATTTTGTGAACTGCAGTAAAGATCATACCTTGATTACGAAATCATCAAAGTTGATTTTCTCCAGCCACCACACAAACCATACAGCATGAAAGACAAAAATGACAAGAAGTTAAGGAGTCAGGATTGGTTCGATCCCAAAGATGCCAAATCGGCATTTATACATCGGTCTTGGCTTCGCAACCAAGGCTACCCCAACGACTATTTTGAAGGGCGGCCGGTCATTGGCATCTGCAACACCTGGTCCGAGCTCACGCCCTGCAACGGCCATCTTCGCGAATTCGCCGAATTCGTAAAGCGCGGCGTCTTGGAAGCAGGTGGCGTACCCTTTGAATTTCCCGTGACCAGTATGGGTGAAATCCTGATGAGGCCCACCGCCATGCTCTTTAGGAACTTGGCCAGTATGGATACCGAGGAAAGCATCAGGGCCAATCCATTGGACGGGGTCGTACTGCTTACCGGTTGCGACAAAACAACCCCATCGACCGTAATGGGAGCCTGCAGTGTTGACCTTCCTACCATCGTGGTGCCTGGCGGACCCATGTTGAATGGGAAATATAAGGGCGAACGCATCGGCTCCGGAACTTTTGTATGGCAGTTAAAGGACAAGATTAAAAACGAGGGCTTCACCTCCGAAGATCAGATCGAAGCTGAAATTTGTTCCGCCCGCAGTGCAGGCCACTGTATGACCATGGGCACTGCCTCTACAATGGCATGCATGGTCGAGTCGCTCGGACTTACCCTTCCGGGCGCGGCGGCGATACCCGCCGTCGACTCACGAAAAAAGGTGATGGCCCAGCTATCGGGCAGACGTATCGTAGAGATGGTAAAAGAAGACCTCAAATTATCCAAAATATTGACCAAGGAAGCCTTTGAAAATGCGATCAAAGTGAATGCGGCCGTGGGTGGATCCACCAATTTTATCATCCATTTATTGGCCATTGCAGGAAGAATCGGTGTAAAGTTGAACCTAAAAGAATTTGATACCCTGGGCAGTAAAATTCCCCTTTTGGTAAATTTGATGCCCTCCGGTAAGTTTCTTATGGAAGATTTTTTCGATGCGGGCGGGCTGCCCGTAGTCATCAAGGAAATGAAGGCGCAGCTCCACAAAAATGTGATCACGGTCAATGGCAAGGCACTGACCGATAATTGCGAAAAGGCGGAATGCTATAATGCGGAAGTCATCGCCCAATACGACAAGCCTTTCATGGCAGAAGCCGGTATCGCGGTATTGTACGGCAACCTTTGTAAAGATGGCGCGGTGATCAAACCCTCCGCCGCCACGC
>JBATHI010000172.1:0-1517 GCA_049666645.1 Flavobacteriaceae bacterium
GTTGGAGCTCAACAAGAAATATTTGAGCCATGACACCTATACCGATATCATTAGTTTTGATTATTCTGAGGGCCGATCAATTGCCGGAGATATTTTTGTTTCCGTGGAACGGGTAAGAGAGAATGCGAAGTTATTCGGTACAACATTCGTGGAAGAACTGCGCAGGGTAATGGCACACGGGTTACTTCATTTGATGGGCTATAAAGACAAATCAAAAAAGGACATTGAGATTATGAGGAGGAAGGAGATGGAAAAAATGAAATTGTTCCACGTGGAACATTAAATTGACAAAAATATTAAAGGATTCAGGAGCAGCTTATGAAGCCTTGTAAACTTCCAAGTTGTGAAATGGCATAAAACAGAAAGTGATGTTCAACGAAGGGTATGATGTGATTGTGGTAGGAGGGGGACATGCCGGCGCAGAGGCTGCGGCCGCGGCTGCCAATATGGGGTCAAAAACCCTTTTGGTGACCATGAATTTGCAGACCATTGGGCAAATGTCCTGTAATCCTGCCATGGGAGGCATCGCTAAAGGGCAAATCGTACGGGAAATCGATGCCCTTGGCGGCTATAGCGGTATAGTGACCGACAAGTCGGCCATCCAGTTCAAAATGCTCAACAAATCAAAAGGTCCTGCGATGTGGAGCCCGCGCGCTCAAAACGATAGGATGCGGTTTGCGGAAGAATGGCGTTTGGCCTTGGAGAATACGCCAAAGGTTGATTTTTATCAGGAAATGGTGTCGGGTATTCTTATTGAGAACGGGAAGGCCGTTGGTGTGCGCACGTCTTTGGGCATTGCGATAAGGTCAAAATCGGTCGTGTTGACCAATGGCACCTTTTTAAACGGACTAATACATATTGGGGAAAAGCAGCTGGGTGGCGGAAGGTCCGGGGAAAAGGCTTCAACAGGAATTACTGAGCAACTGGTATCCATTGGTTTTCAAAGTGGTAGAATGAAAACGGGAACACCTCCCAGGGTAGACGGGAGGTCTTTGGATTATTCGGTAATGGTGCCCCAACCAGGTGATGCGCAACCTGAAAAATTCTCGTATTCGGATAGCACCCAAGTGCTCAAGGCGCAAAGGGATTGCCACATGACCCATACCAGTAGCTTGGTACACGATTTGTTGAGGGAAGGTTTTGATCGCTCGCCCATGTTCAATGGCAGTATTCAAAGCATTGGACCACGTTATTGTCCCTCCATTGAAGATAAGATCAATCGATTTGCGGATAAGGACAGCCATCAGTTGTTCGTAGAACCTGAAGGATGGAATACCGTGGAGGTTTATGTCAACGGTTTTTCGACCTCATTACCGGAGGAGGTACAGTTCAAGGCGTTGCGATCGGTAAAAGGTTTCGAAAGGGTCAAGTTTTTTAGGCCGGGCTATGCCATTGAATATGATTATTTTCCGCCTACGCAGTTAAAACATAGCTTGGAGACCAAATTGGTCGAAAATCTTTATTTTGCCGGACAAATCAATGGTACCACCGGCTATGAGGAAGCAGCTTCACAAGGC
>JBATHI010000173.1:0-6968 GCA_049666645.1 Flavobacteriaceae bacterium
ATCCTGTCTATCCTTAAAGGCGCCAATGGTCGCATTGATGGAGAAGTCCCCGTTTTCTATCCCGTTGGTCAAGGTAGAAGCCAGACGTGGGGTGAGTACCCCTACAAATCTCCAGTCTTTGTTGTGCTTGTATACATAGGCCATGTGAAGATCGGCAACATGAAACGTTTTCAGCCCTTCCTCCCCAAAGGGATTGTTTAGGGGCAAGTCATATCGCAAGCGATTATACTCCGATCCTATGATAATGGCGTTCGAGTCCTTTACCTTGATGGGCAAATTGGCCAACAGTCGGATTCTCGATAAACTGGTCTCTGCCGAGTTGTTGGGCATGAGCATGTACTCAACCCTAAAAATATCGGGGGTTTGTGCTTGGCAAAAAACCGCACACATCAGGAGCAAAAATAAACTATAGTTGGTCAATCTTGTCCCAATCCCCATTCCTCAGTTGAGTTTTCTACCGCAGTATGTTGAAATGGGCTTTGCTGAAATACATGCACATCGCGCTGGGGAAATGGAATGACCACCCTGTTTTCCCTGAACTTGGCATCAATGGTATAGCGCATCTGGCTTTTTATCCTTGGGTCGCCAAAACTATCACTAATAAAAAAATTAAGGGAGAACATCAGGGCAGAATCACCAAAATCATCGAATTGCACAAAGGGTTTCGGGTTCTTTAGCACACCTTTTTGGTTGTTCGCGACGTCTTCCAGAATTCTGGTAACCAGACCTACATTACTGCCGTATGCGACCCCCACCTTGACCGA
Source organism: Flavobacteriaceae bacterium (assembly GCA_049666645.1). Classification (GTDB taxonomy): domain Bacteria; phylum Bacteroidota; class Bacteroidia; order Flavobacteriales; family Flavobacteriaceae; genus Pelagihabitans. The sequence goes on from JBATHI010000173.1 coordinate 765, forward strand.
TTCCCTGGTGGAAGCATGGTTCTGGGTATAATTATAGATGCTATTGGTCAAAAAGATATGGTTGGGGATGATCACGACCTTATCATCTCTGGTGAGCGCCCGTGTGGTCCGCAAACGAATTTCGAATACCTTGGCCACTTTGTCTTCCACTTCGATCACATCGCCCACGTGCAGTGATTGATCCAAGATGATCAGGACACCGGAGATGATATCCTGAAAAAGATATTGCAACGCAAAACCCAAACCCACGAATAGCGCCGCGGATGCCGTTAACAAGACGGTTAAATTCACTCCTGAAGTGTGAAGCACCGTTATGATCACGAAAATATACAGCAGGTATTTGAGAAAACTGAATATGCTGACGAATTTGTTCTTGTCGGTTTCGGGCAATTTGGCGGTAACCAGCCTATGCACTATTCTCAAGATCATCGAGGTGATGAGGATACCAACAATGATGAGAAGCAACGTGCCCACGTTGATGTGGGCTATTTCACCATCATACAACTTATAATTCAGTAAATCCTTGAACCCTGTTAGTATGTTATTCAATTGCTCCATATCAATATTTTAGCCATTTGAACAGTTCTTTGTAGGTTGGTCTTTTACCGTACATCAAAATACCTACACGGTAAATTTTTGCGGCCAGCCAGACAATTCCTATGAATGTACCCATCAAAAGTACGATAGAGGTGAGCAACTGCCAAATGGGAACACCCCCTTCTCCGATACCCCCCGGCAAACGCATCATCATTACGATGGGCGATGTGAGCGGGAACAGCGAAAAACCAACGGCTATCGGCCCATGTGGGTTACCAAAAACCGAAAAGAAGCCGACATAGATTGCCAACATCAGCGGAAGTATGATCGGAAATATGAATTGTTGGGTGTCGGTCTCGTTATCGACCGCCGCGCCGATGGCAGCATAAATGGAACTGTATATCAGATAACCCAAAATAAAATAGACCAGAAAAAAGCAGATGAGCATCAGCCAAGGAATATTGAAAAGCTCTTGGGTGTACAGCACCATCGTATCATTGGCCGACGGAACAGGCGGGGCGAAATTCCCTGTAGATCCGGCCATGAGTTCTTGTCCCGTATGAATGGTGTCGGGTTCTATATCGAATATGACCAGGGCCAACATCAACAACAATCCCGCGGAAACGATCCAAATGGCAAATTGGGTAATGCCCGCCAAAGAGGTTCCTATGATCTTGCCCAGCATCAACTGAAACGGTTTTACGGATGAAATGATCACTTCAATGATACGGCTTGTTTTTTCTTCAATCACACTACGCATCACAAAACCGCCGTAAATAATGATGAACATCATGATCAGATAACCGAATCCCCCTCCAATAAAAGCTTTGATTTCGTTGATGCCCTTCAGATTCCGCTCCCCTGAAAACGACGCGGTATTGATTTCAAAATGGTTGTCAAGAACGGCAAGATCCGATGCTGAAACCTCCATTTCCTGAAGTCTTCGTTGGCGCAACCGATCTTGGAAAACCGATTCGAGCCTTTCCAATACCAAGGTACTGGGCGCCTCTTTCGAGTAAAAGAATGAATTTTTGGCCACCGCTTCCAGGTCAGGTGCATCGGGAATGAACAAAATTCCGGAATAGCCCATACTTTCGGTCGAGTCTTTGGCCGCCTGCAAATCGATGCCGCTAAAACGCACAAACGACATACTCTCGGTGGTATTGAAATCATTGGAGAAATAATCGCTTTCGTTCAAAATGCCGATAACCCTTTTTTCACTATCGTTTATTTTGGTCAAATAAGCGATCAAGACCACCATGGCCACCATTAATAGGGGACTGAGAAATGTCATGACCACAAAGGATTTGTTCCTGACCTTGGCCAAATACTCCCTTTTGATGATTAAAAGCAATTTACCCATGATTTCCCTTACTTTGAACGGTTTGTATGAATATCTCGTTGGTGGAAGGAATTTTTTCTTCAAATCGGTTTATGTTGGCCTTGCTCGATAGATAGGACAGCAATTCACGGGAATCATCGGAAGGCATCTGTACCGTAAAGTCGACCTGGGCCTCTTTGCTATCAAAAGTGGATGTGGTCAGCATAAATTTTTCGGAAATTTCTTTAAGCAGGGCCTCCCCATCCGAGGCGGTCAAACCCACCTGAAACTTATTGTTTTTATAGGCGCGTTTTATATCGGATAGTTTTCCATCCAAAATTTTCTCTGCTTTATGGATCAATGCGATATACTCGCACAATTCTTCGACCGATTCCATCCGATGTGTCGAAAATATAATGGAAGAGCCCTTTTCCTTTAAATGTAGAATTTCATCTTTTATCAAATTCGCATTGATGGGATCAAAGCCGCTGAAGGGCTCATCAAAAATCAACAGTTTCGGTTCGTGCAAAACGGTAACGATAAACTGTATTTTTTGGGCCATGCCCTTTGAAAGTTCCTGGACTTTTTTGTTCCACCAATCCCCGATGTCGAGCCTATCGAACCAATACTTCAGTCTTTGTTTGGCCTCCGTCTTGGACAATCCTTTCAACTGGGCCAGGTACAAAACCTGTTCCCCCACCTTCATGCTTTTATACAAGCCCCTTTCTTCCGGCAAATAGCCGATCAACCCGATATGTTCCGGTTTCAGTTTTTCACCGTCAAAATATACCGTGCCACTATCTGGGTAGGTAATTTGGTTGATGATCCTGATCAGGGTTGTTTTTCCGGCACCATTCGGACCAAGAAGTCCGTAAATGCTGTTTTTGGGGATTTCCAAGGAAACTTTGTCAAGGGCCCTAAAGGTTCCGAAATCTTTAGAAACCTCTTCGGTGACCAAAATAGTATTCATCAATGCAATTTTGTCAAAGATAGAGAAACGGATCTATACGGTTTCGGAAATAAACGCCGATTCAGTCTGCCAGGTTAAGTTTCGTTATGGCCTGCAACACCTTGAAATCATCTCATGAGGTGATGGTCAGAAACTTGGGTTTGTAACGGGGTAGGTTGATACGAATGCCCCGGAAAAACAAAACCCACCCTTAAATGAATAAGGATGGGAAAAAAATTGCTATGAAAAAGAAAATTAGTATTGGTATCCCAACACTAGGCCAAATATACGTTTTTATTTTAAAAATGAAATTAAAATCTGTTATGAGAACATATCTTTCACTTTCTCAAAAAAAGATTTGTCAGATTTTTCCGGTTTCGGAACGAAATTTTCATGGTCTTGCATGCGTTCAAAAAACTCCCGTTGTTCCTTATTGGGTTCTTTTGGGGTCCAAACATTGATATGCACGAGCAAATCCCCACTGCCATACCCGTTTAGGTTGGCAATACCCTTGCCCCTCAACCTGAGTATTTTTCCGGATTGGATGCCTGGTTCCAATTTGATCCTCACTTTTCCGCCCACCGAGTCGATTTCTTTGGAGGTTCCCAAGACCGCTTCGGAAATGCTGATATAAAGATCATAATGTAAATTATCGCCTTCGCGTTTCAAGGTGTCGTGGTCTTCGGTTTCGATGGCTACCAATAGATCTCCGGGGATTCCATTTCCAGGAGCATCGTTGCCTTTCCCGCTTACCTTTAGCTGCATGCCTTCCTCTACCCCTGCCGGAATTTTGATCGACACGGTTTCTTCCTGGATCTTTAGTCCATCCGCATCCGCATCATGTGGCCTTTTATCGAGCATCTGCCCACTGCCGCCGCAAACGTTACAGCTTGCGGCGGTCTGCATTCTGCCCAATATGGTATTGGTGATTTTGGTCACCTGTCCTCGGCCACCGCAGGTATTGCAGGTTTTAAAGCTCACGCCCTCCACCTGTACCTTACGGCGAACCTTTACCTTTTTCTCGACCCCCAGCGCAACTTCCTCCAGATTCAATTTGACCCGAATTCGAAGATTGCTGCCTTTAACCCGTCGCTGACCCCCTCCAAAACCTCCAAATCCGCTGAAACCGCCACCGCCAAAAGCGCTGCCAAATATATCGCCGAACTGACTGAAAATGTCATCCATGTTCATTCCCCCACCACCAAATCCACCGCCTTCAAAAGCGGCATGGCCGAATTGGTCGTAACGCGACTTTTTGTCTGGATCACTTAATACTTCGTAGGCCTCTGCCGCTTTTTTGAAACGTTCCTCAGCCTTTGCATCACCGGGATTCTTATCAGGATGGTATTCGATCGCCTTTTTTCGGTAAGCCTTTTTGATTTCAGCCGCGGATGCCCCCTTTTTGATGCCCAAAATATCGTAAAAATCCTCTTTCATAAATAAGTTCTAGTTACCGACCACAACTTTTGGGTGTCGTATAATTTTATCCCCTAAGGAAAATCCTTTTTCGACCACATCGATGATCTTCCCTTTCATTTTTTTGTTCGGGGCCGGTATTTGTGTGATGGCATCGTGCACATCCGGGTCGAAGGCATCCCCGGCTTTGGTGCCGATTTCCTGCAACCCTTTGGATCTCAGGGTCTCTTTGAGTTTGTTATGGATGAGTTCAACGCCCTTGAAGGATTCCTGATCATTGCTTTTGGCCAGTTCTTTCATGGCCCTTTCGAAGTCGTCCAATACCGGCAATAGCGCCACAATTACTTCTTGGCCTGCCGTCCTGAACAATTCCACCCTTTCCTTGGATGTGCGTTTTTTATAATTCTCGAATTCTGCGAACAAGCGCAAGAATTTTTCTTTTTCCTTGGCCAGTTCCTCCTGCAATTCAACTTCCGGGGTCAAAACCTCGCCTTCTTCCAGCACCTCTTCTTCGTTTTCCTCCGAATTCAGGGTCGTATCGGGGACCACTTCCTCCCATTCTTCCTGCTTATGTATATCACTCATGAAAAAAATCTTATTTTAAAACAATCAAGGATGGCAAAAGTACTGCCAATTTTATTAAAATGTCAAAATGTCACTTAATAAAATATCCGCACAAGGCGGATGTTTATTAAAAGTTGGGTTATGGTGTTGGTTTCTCAGATGTATTCCTTTGATAGGATGGCTTTGGAGGAGTCCGCTCCAGATTTCCCATATAAATCGTCCAAGGCCCTGCAAATATTCTGATATTCGAAAATAAAACCTTCTTCTTCTATTTTTTTGGAACTCACACGCTGGCTCGCAAACAAGATGTAGGACATTTCCCCCAAGACGGTCTTCATCACAATTTTTGGGATATTTGGCAATATTAAGGGTTTCTTCATGACCCTTGCCAGTTCCTTTGTCAATTTTTGGTTGGTAACGGGATTGGGGCCTACTCCGTTATAAACACCTTTCAGTTGATTTTCGGACACAAAGAGGAACAACCGCGCCAAATCGCCGATGTGGATCCAAGATTGCCATTGGCTACCCGTTCCGAAAGCGGCGCCCAAGCCATATTTCATAGGCTTTGCCATCTCATATAGGGCCCCACCTTTCTTCGACATCACCAGCCCGATGCGTATTTTGGAAAGTGCAAAACCATAAGATTTAAAGGTATCTACCTCTTTTTCCCACCTTTTCACGACCTCCCCCAAAAAACTGTCATCGAATTCGGGTTCATCCTCTTCATAATAATGCGCCAATGAATCGGGATAAATCCCTATTGCAGAGGCTGATACAAATGACAGGATATTGCTGGTATCGACATAGCTCAGCGCTTCGTTCAGGGTTTGGAGTGACTTGATACGGCTATTCAATATTTCGGCCTTGTATTTCTTGGTCCAACGGCTCGATATACTCGCCCCGGCCAAATTGATGATGGCCGATACCCCTTTAAAGCATTCCCGATCGATTTCGCCTGTAGAAGGATTCCAATAAAAACCCCTGTATTCTTCCTTCGCCACCAATTTATCGGTGCTGGTGGTCAAATAATGTACCATAATACCCCGTTCATGGCATAATGCCGTTATTTCACGGCCTATGAGCCCAGTCGCACCTGTAATCAAAATCTTCATGCCATAAAAGTATGTGTTTTATAAGAGATTGGATATAGGTTTAATTTCGATTTAACAGTGTTGGTTAAAGTTAAGTTAAGGTTAGGGAAAGATGGCACCCCTTGTTAGGGTTTCCTGGCCCGCAACATTTCCCTTTTTCCAGGTGGGCCGGGCAAACGTTCTACCGTAAAACCAACCGACTGCATGGCCCTGCGCGCACTTCCTTTGGCTGCATAGGTTACCAAAACGCCCTTCGATTTCATTGCAGTGTACATTTTTAGGAACAGGGGTTCCGACCATAATTCCGGTTGCACCCTGGCTCCAAA
>JBATHI010000174.1:0-3403 GCA_049666645.1 Flavobacteriaceae bacterium
ATTTTGTTCGCTCCCGCATGGATCTTATGGGAATAATGTATGGGCTGGATCGGGGCATAGCCTTGATCCACACCAACCTGCATCATCCAACCATAGGCGAAATAAGCGCTTCCCAACAAAAGGAAAATCACCGTTACCAACACCAAGAACTGATTGCGGGCGAAGGCTTTCCAAATAGGGGTGCGCTTTTGGGCCGCTTCCTTTTCAAGGACCAGGCCATTGGCTTCCGCAATACGTCTCAAGGTATTGTTGACCAGGAACAACATCATCACCAATAACCCGAAAATAAGGGCAAGTGCCCCTAAGATAACCTCATTGGATATGCCGGAGGAAGCGGTGGCGCCACCCGATGGGACGCCCGCTGGGGCTGTAGCGGCCACCGGAGCCGGTGGAGGCGCTGCCGTATAGGCCAAAATATCATCGATATCGGCATTGGACAGGGTCGGGAAAGCGGTCATTGCCGCTTTGTTGTATTCGTTATAGATTTTGTTTGAGTAGGCATCCCCGGAGGCGATCATCCCTGAACTGTTCTTGATCCATTTATAGATCCATTCGCGATCCAAGCCCTCACTTTCCGATAGCCGCGATTCCACATTCGCCAGCGCCGGACCAGTCATTTTGCGATTCAAGGCATGGCAAGCGGCACAGTTCTGGGTGAACAGGGTTTTTCCCTTGGCCACATCCCCACCGGAACCGGCATCCGCGGCAACGACCGCTTCGGCTTGGACGGCAACGGCAGCATCCTGAGCAGAGATAGGATTGGAAAAGAGAAGTGCAATTGGAAGGCTTATGCCTAAAACGCTTGGGAGGACAACTCGGTACAAAACCTTTTTCATTTGTTTATATCATTATTTTCGACGATCGGGAAAATTCCAAAAAATAAACGGAAGTGGCTGCGCTACAACTTGGTATAACATACGTCGCAATGACCGGTTTTTCCCATGAATCGTTTCTGTCTCGGTTTTGGCACGATATTTTCTGGTCTTTGCTGATTGAAAGACACTTTATAGGCGCCGAAATTGTTGCCAAAAATACGACATAGACTTTATTTGGGAAATGTTAAGGGATTGATAATTTATAATTTATAATTGTTCTAAATAATGAATTTTTACAACGGCCTATACCTTAAAAATTTACTTTTGCAACAATGACTTGAAACTAAAGTTTGGAATATGAAGAACGCAATTTTTATTCTAATGTTCATGACCTTCGGCCTTGGGACGGTAATGGCCCAAAAAGGCCAGATCAAGATTGAACAAGACCAGCAAATCAATACCTTGTTGGATGCCTACAAATCGTTGAACGAGAATGCGGATTATTACAGGATCCAAGTCGGATTCGGATCTTTTGACATGGCGCAAAAAATCAAATCGGAAGTGGAGATCGACTTCCCGGACTTGCCTTCAAAAATTGATTTTGATTCCCCTACCTACCGCGTTCGTGTGGGTCAGTTCAAAAACCGATTGGAAGCGGAAAGAAAATACAATGAGGTAAGGCAGAAATATCCTGATGCCATGCTCCTAAAACCAAAAAAATCGACCAATTAAGTCGATTTTTTTTGTGTTTATTGACTGAGATCCAGGGCAATCCTGTCTACAACATCCACTATTTCAATTTCTTCTTCACCGCTACTTCCTGGAAAGCCTCCACGATATCCCCTTCGACGATGTCGTTATAATTCTTGATCTGCAGTCCACAATCGTAGCCCTTGGCCACTTCCTTCACATCATCCTTAAATCGTTTGAGCGAAGTAAGTTCTCCCGTATAGACCACCACCCCATCACGGATCAGTCGAATACCGGAATTCCGGAATATCTTGCCACTTGTGACCATGCAACCTGCGATGGTCCCGATTTTTGATATCTTGAAGGTTTCTCGAATTTCGGCGGTTCCCGTAATTTCTTCCCTGATTTCCGGCGACAACATTCCTTCCATGGCATCTTTAAGGTCGTTGATCGCATCATAAATGATGGAATACATGCGGATGTCTATTTCCTCTTTTTCCGCAATCATTTTGGCATTGCCCATTGGCCGGACATTAAAACCAATGATGATCGCATCGGAGGCCGAGGCCAGCAATACGTCCGATTCGGTAATGGCACCCACTCCCTTATGGATGATATTCACCTGGATTTCGGCGGTCGTAAGTTTTTGGAACGAATCGGTCAAGGCTTCGACAGAGCCATCAACGTCACCTTTGAGGATGATGTTGAGCTCCTTGAAGTCGCCCAAAGCGATTCGCCGACCGATTTCATCGAGTGTGATATGGCGTTGTGTACGCACCGATTGTTCCCGCATCAGCTGTGCCCTTTTCGAGGCGATCTGCTTCGCTTCCCTTTCGTCGAGCAGTACGTTGAACTTATCCCCTGCCTGGGGCGCTCCGGCCAAACCGAGTACCGAAACCGGCGTAGCTGGTCCCGCAATTACGATTTCCTTGCCACGTTCATCCTGCATCGCCTTCACTTTACCACTATGGGTTCCGGCGAGCACATAATCCCCGATATTGAGGGTTCCGCCCTGCACCAAAACGGTGGAAACATAACCGCGGCCCTTATCCAAAAAGGCTTCGACAACGGTGCCTGACGCCAATTTATCCGGATTGGACTTCAATTCCAAGAGCTCGGCTTCCAACAACACTTTTTCCAACAATTCCTTTACCCCTGCACCTGATTTGGCTGAAATGTCATGGGATTGTATCTTACCTCCCCAATCTTCCACCAAAAGATTCATCTGTGCCAGACCTTCCTTAATCTTATCGGGATTTGCGGTAGGCCTATCTATTTTATTGATGGCAAAAACCATGGGAACCCCAGCCGCTTGAGCATGCGCAATGGCTTCCTTGGTCTGTGGCATGATATCGTCGTCGGCCGCAATTACGATGACCGCGATATCGGTTACCTGTGCACCCCTTGCCCTCATGGCCGTAAAGGCCTCATGGCCAGGAGTATCCAAAAAGGTGATGCGTTGCCCATTGTCGAGCATTACGCTATAGGCACCTATGTGCTGTGTGATACCACCACTTTCCCCTGCGATCACGTTCGCTTCCCTAATGTAGTCCAAGAGGGAAGTCTTTCCGTGGTCAACGTGACCCATGACGGTAACGATCGGGGCCCTCGGCTTCAAGTCTTCCGGCTTATCTTCGGTTTCCTCGATCGCTTCTTCGATTTCTGCATTGACAAACTCAACCTCATAGCCAAATTCATCGGCCACGATCGAAAGCGTTTCCGCATCCAAGCGTTGGTTCATCGTAACCATGATGCCCAATGACATACAGGCCGATATAATTTCGGTAGTGGAGACGTTCATCATGGTGGCCACTTCACTGGCAGTAACAAATTCGGTCACCTTAAGTACCTTACTGTCCAGTTCCTGTTGTTCAATATCTTTTTCGGTTTGTTGCCTG
>JBATHI010000175.1:0-1966 GCA_049666645.1 Flavobacteriaceae bacterium
GGTTTGGCAATCCCTTTGTTCCGAGAAAGTTGTGCCATTATCCTCCCTCCGGAAATGGAGCGGTGCACCTCGCTTGCCTTGAAATTATGGTCTTCATATTGGAACCGGAATCCCTGTAACTTATTGGCCCGGTTTATTGTCGGGATGACTTCTACGTTCCTTTCTTGCATGGCCTTGATGTAGGAGTCCAATGTTTTTGGTCTATCGCTTTCCATTACTTTATGATGGATGTCCTTTATTTCCAGCCGGACCTTTATGGAATCCAGTTCCTTTTCCAGTTGTACCTCCTTGACCGTGGTCAGCCCCATTTCCTTGGCCACGCTTTCCGCCGCCAGTTGGCTGCGCTTTCCGATAAAGCTGTCGTTATAGGCCTTGCCGTCGAAACCGATACGGTTCACGTACAGATGCACGTGGGTATGTGCCTTGTCCCTGTGTACGAAGGCGATGGCCTGTCGTTCCTTCAGCTGCATTTCTTTTATGAACCGTTGGGTCATTTCCCTTAGTTGTGCCTTGGTCAAGTTCCTACCGTCCTCCCGGGTCGGGCTAAGGATAAAGCTCAGGGTGTTCTTTTGGCAACGCGTGTTCTCCTCCTGGACCAGCCTGAACTCTTCGGTGATCTCTTTGGGGTTTTCCCCTGCCAGGTGTTGACTGAGGACCACCTCGGCACCCTTCTCCTGGTTCCAACCGTAATCGATACTTGTACCGGTGTGCGCTATGGATGTCCCTTTTCCTATCATTTCTTGGTCCTTTTAAAATTATAGAGGTGCTTTCTTATTTCCGCTGCCAAGGTCTCGACTTCACTGGCCAGTTTCGGATTGTGCTTCCTGAACATATTACCGATGCGGGTAAAATTCCCCTTGTACTTCACCAGCATTCTATAGTGGGCCAATTGTTCTTCGGTCAAACGTTCGATGACCGAATTTCCAAAAGCCGAACTGCGGCAATATTCGGAGAGGGAAATACCGGCCCGTTCCGCCCTTTTCTTGAGCAGTTTCTTCTCGTAGATTGAGCACCGGAACTTGATATAGGTCCTTTTCATTTCTTTTTTACTTTGCGACCGCCGGGAGCAAAGCAAGATCGTTTTTGTGGCAACAAAAACACATCTTGCGCTTCCTGACCAAATCCATTTTTAGCCTTAAAAATGAACCATTCGTTCATGTCCTTATACCCCTCGTATAAACTTGATTTGTCCAAACAGTTATTGGAATGGGCCAACAAGTTTTGGGTCGTTGCTTTACCGGTTGTATCATTGTCCAGATAAAGGTCGATTCGGGTATAACCATTGATTATCTTCATTGCTTTTTTCACCAATGCCGTAGAGTTCAGGACCAAAAAATCGTATTCGGTTTCTATTTCTTTATTAAATTCCAAAATGGATAATAGGTCGAACGTCCCTTCGGTAACGATGAGTTTTCCGTTTCCATTTTTGATGTGGGTAATGTCCTTGGGTGAGCTGGAATTCTTACAGTATTTGTTCCGTAGTTCCCATCCACCTGAATCGTTCTTCAATCCAATGGCGAAGTATCGTCGTCCCTTATGTAGATAATGGACCTCCCTACAAATGGTCGATGCCGTGGAAATGGAAATTTTCCGTTCAAAAAGATAGTTTAACAGACCGTAATGCCGAATAGGACGTGCATGGAGAATTTCTAGCCCTGTATTCTTCTGGATTCTGACTGGGGGTTGCTGTTGAAAAAAGAAAGAGGTCTGGCCCTGTTCCAAGAACTTTAAGGCTTCGCTAACGGAAGATTTGTTGATTTGGCATATAAGGTCGATTACATTACCGCCTTTTCCCGCCCCATGGTCGTACCATCTGTTCAGTTTCTTGGACACCTTGAAAGAGGCTTGGGTCTCTGAGCGGAACGGGCTCAGGAACCAAGCTTCTTTTTCGGTCGATCTGGTCGGAAAGTGCCCGAGTTTTGCCAGCGCTTTTTCGATGGGAAAAGCTCGGGCTCTTTCACACGTT
>JBATHI010000176.1:0-2314 GCA_049666645.1 Flavobacteriaceae bacterium
GGTAATTCTCGATTGCACAAAGAACAATAGGGAACAACTGCAAAACCGATTCTTTGTCGTGGGAGATCCTGCAGCCCTGCTCATGTTGGAAGTGAAGGCCGATACCGAACGCGAATTGGAACTACGACTGGCCGGGTTGCAACAAGGAATCAAAAAATCGGGCATGAGCTATGCAAGTCCCGTATTGAGGGGAGAGGACATCAACAAGGCCTTGGAGCTGCGCAAGGCGGGCCTTGGCCTGCTCGGCAATATCGTTGGTGACAGAAAAGCGGTGGCCTGTATTGAGGACACTGCGGTGGCCTTACCTGATTTGAAAGCCTTTATCGGGGAATTTACAGCCATTATGAAGGGCTACGGACAAGATGCCGTTTACTATGCGCATGCGGGGGCCGGGGAGCTACATTTAAGGCCCATACTCAATTTGAAAAAATCGCAGGACGTTGCCCTTTTCAGGACCATTACGACCGATGTTGCCAAACTTACCAAAAAATACAAAGGCTCGTTCAGCGGGGAACATGGCGATGGGATCGTGCGTGCCGAATTCATTCCCTTGATGATCGGGGCGCAAAATTATGAACTGCTCAAGCGCATTAAATCGTATTTCGATCCCGGCAATATCTTCAACCCGGGAAAAATAGTCGACGCCTATCCCATGGATGCTTCCCTGCGTTATGAGATTGACCGGAAAGAACCGGCCGTAAAGACATTAATGGATTTTTCCGATAGCGAGGGCATCTTAAAGGCAAGTGAAAAATGCAATGGTAGCGGTGACTGCCGCAAAACCCATCAAATGGCCGGGGCAATGTGCCCTAGCTACCATGCCACGAAAAATGAGCGCGATACCACCAGGGGAAGGGCGAATGCGCTGCGGGAGTTCCTTACCAATTCCGATCAAAAAAATCCTTTCGATAGGCCAGAACTCAAGGAGGTGTTCGACCTTTGTTTGAGCTGTAAGGCCTGTGCCAGTGAATGCCCCAGCAATGTGGACATTGCCACCCTGAAAACAGAATTTCTCTACCAATATCAGGAGGCCAATGGCTATCCCTTGCGGAGCAGGCTTTTCGCCCACAATACCCAATTGAGCCGCTTGGGCAGCAAAATGTCGGGGCTGACCAATTGGGTCTATGCTTCTTCCGTACTTGGCGGAATATTGAAGAAATCGGCAGGGATCGATCAAAGAAGAAGTCTGCCGAAAGTGTACAATTTTGATTTTGACGCCCACCTGGGAAGATGTCGCTCCGAACATGAAGTGAGCAAAAGGAAGGTGATTTTATATATCGATGAGTTTACCAAATACCTTGATGTCGATTTGGGGAAGGATGCCATTACGGTGCTTTGCCGATTGGGATATGAGGTAGAACTGTTTTATGCGGAGAGCGGTCGTACTTTCCTCTCCAAAGGCTTTTTGAAACAAGCCCAAAAGATCGCAGCGGAGAATATAGGGAAACTGAAGCAATTTGCCCATAACAACACCCCTGTGCTGGGACTTGAGCCTTCCGCCATACTCACGTTCAGGGACGAGTACAAAAGACTTTCAAGCGATTCGGAGACCACGGGGGCCATAGCCAGAAATGCGTTCCTCATTGAGGAATTTCTCGCCCGGGAAATTCAAAAAGGGGAAATCGGGCCATCAAAATTCACAAAGAAGTCCAAACAGGTAAAGATCCACAACCATTGCCACCAAAAAGCGCTTTCTAACCAGAAGGTTACTTTTGATATGTTGAATCTTCCGGAAAATTATACCGTTTCCATCATCAGTTCGGGATGTTGCGGTATGGCGGGTTCTTTCGGCTACGAAAAAGAACATTATGGTTTGAGCATGGCCATCGGGGAATTAAAACTTTTTCCATCGATTCGAAAGACCTCGGAAGAAACCTTGGTTGCAGCCAACGGAACCAGCTGCAGGCATCAAATTATGGATGGTACGGGTCGAAAGGCACAACATCCGATCAGCATCTTCAAGGAAGCGATGCTATGACCATAGCCTATTGGTTTTGGGCAAGCAAATTTCAAAAATGACATTTTTAATGGCGTCTCGATTTGCTTAAGGATTTGCGCCACACGGTCAACCGCATGAATTCTTGGATTACTTTTCCTTGTTGCCTCGGGAAGCGATAAAATCGTGCATATCCATTGCCTTTAGGGCCTTATCGGTAAAGAATGGCGTCAGTTTATCTTGCCCGCATCCAAATAATTTCCAACGCATAAAGGAATATTCCAAGGCGGTCAAATGCGCAATCCAATCCCAGTCTTGATTTTGGATTTTGGTAGGATGTGAATTAAAATTTACCTTTGGCCCATCTTGGGAAAAGCG
>JBATHI010000177.1:0-3437 GCA_049666645.1 Flavobacteriaceae bacterium
GTACAATGCCCTGAATCTGGAACCGATCATCGAGGCCAGCATACTTTATATGGAAGCCCCGGAAAGGGCCATCAACTTGGTGACCCAGAATACCTATTATACCCGAGACTTTAATTTTGATGCGTTCAGCGACAATATATTCTCCGAAAGGGTTATCGAGGGCACCGTTGTCTACGAGGTAGAGAATACGACCAGCAAGGCGCTCGATATCGTGGTCGAATTCCTTGATGCTGCGGGTAATGTTTTGGACACTGAATCGTTCTCGGTGGCCCCGGCACCCACAGCGGTAATAAGGCGTGAGATTTTTTATGGCCCTGGGGGACGCAGTATAGATATCATCAAAAACACCTCCAGTATACGGGTCAGTGCCTTGAACCTGGGAGACAATACCAGTACTTCCAGTCTTCCCGACCCCAAGGTCACCCTTAAATCCAGCGGCCAATTCAGAGTCAGGGTAAAATGATAAAAAATACCATCTTATGCATGGCCCTGTGCTGTGCTGGGTTTTCCGTGATTGGACAAAACAAACAGCTTTTGTACGATTTCTCGGAGATTCCCCAATCCTTGATGGTAAATCCCGGGGTAGAGAGCGATTTCGAATGGTATGCCGGCATTCCCTTGCTATCGGGTATTTCCGTGCATGGAGGGTCGAGCGGCCTATCGGTGAACGATATTTTTGCAGATGATGGCCTTGACATCAACGATAAGGTACGTGACAGGGCCATAGGGGGTATGACAATACGCGACGAGCTCAGCGGGACGGTCCAAGCGGAGCTCCTCAGTGCCGGGTATCGGGGCAAACAGTCCGGAGATCTGTATTCCTTTGGCATCTATACGGAGGGTGATGGTATCGGGTACTGGTTCAAGGATTACGCGATATTGGCCGTTGACGGCAATGCCAACCAATTGAACCGTCGCTTCGATCTGGGACATTTGAAGACCAGGGGGGAACTGATGAACGTTTTTCATTTTGGGGTCAACCGAAGGTTGAGAAACAATCTTATCGCAGGGGCGCGCGGTAAAATCTATTCCAGCATCTTCGATTTCAACAGTACAAGAAACAGTGGCTATTTCGTCACCACACCGGGACAGAACAATTTATTGGCCAGTACGGTGGTTGCCGATATGCAGCTCAGGAGTTCCGGCTTCAATGCCTTGTCCGATGCCAATGATGATGGCAGTCTTTCGGGGACCATTATCAAAAGGGGATTTTTTGGTGGCAACCTGGGGCTCGGTCTTGATCTGGGCTTTACCTATCAATACGCCAAACAATGGGTGGTCACGGCCAGTCTGCTTGACCTTGGCTTTGTCTACCATGCCAATGACGTACAGAATTATACCTTAAAGGGCAGTGCCACGGTCGAGGGCGTTGAAATTATATTGCCCGATGCCCTATCCGATCCCAATACCGATTTTTGGCAAGATCTGATCGACGAGGTGGAGGCCTTTCTTCCTTTTGAGAAAAACAACAATGCCTATATTGCCTTTCGTCCAACAAAACTATATGCCTCGCTACGCTACAATTTCGGGGAGGAGCTGCCTTCAAGACAAGCATGCGAATGTTCGGATCTTACCTCCGACACCGCAATGCGGTATCGCTATGCCAATGGGGTAGGGGGCCAATTGTATATCATCAATCGACCCAGGGGCCCACAAATGGCCCTGACCGCTTTTTATCACCGGCGTTTTGGGGATGTCATGGCCCTCAAGGCCACCTATACGGTCGATAAGTTCACCTATTCCAATATTGGCCTCGGACTCAGCGTACAGGCCGGTCCGGTGAATTTTTATGTGATGGCCGATAATTTCTTGGCTTATCGCAACATTGCCGACACCAATTATGCTTCTTTCATGTTAGGTTTAAATATCATATCTTGGGGCGGAAATTAACCTAACAAACCCATTGAAATAAGAAAGACATTCGTTTTTGGCACGCTTATTTCACTGTACTTCCTTGAGAGACCAAAAAACTACGGGAAAGGGGCAGATCGGAAACGCCGATGGCCTTTGGAATAAAATCGAATATAACCTATGAAAAGTTCAATATTTACCATTGTAATGGTGGGCATTTTTGCAAGCCAGGCCTATGCGCAACTTGATGACTACAAATACATTGTGGTACCCAAGAAATTTAATATTTTTTCGGAGGTGAACCAGCACCAGACCAGCACCTTGGTCAAATACCTGTTTACCAAAAAGGGTTTTACCACGGTCTATGACGATGAATACCCCGATGACCTGAACAGCAACCGGTGCCTGGGACTTTATGTATCGCTGGGCGATGAATCCACCATGTTCATGACAAAAACTTTTTTGATCCTCAAAGATTGTAAAGGGCGGGAAGTGTTCATGACCCAAGAGGGAAGAAGCAAAAAAAAGGAATACAAGGCCGCCTACCATGAAGCGATCTCGGAAGCCTTCAAATCGTTCGATACCTTGTACTATGCATACAGCGGTAAAGGCGAAAGCCCGGAGCCGGTGACGCTAAATTTCAAAAACGACGTAAAAAGCCTCGAGGAGGGCAAGGTCGACACGGTATCTCTTCCGGATAAAAAGGACAAAGCGGTTCAGCTTCGTGAGGCCACCAAAGACAGGCATATCTATAAAAGTGTGGAACCGGTAGATTCCGATTATGTGAAGGGCAATGACACCATTTCAGATCCCGATGATGGGGCCGCCGAAACAGGGAAATCGGGGAAAGCCGTGGATGGAGTAAAGTACATCGAGCCAGGTTTGCACATGAGGGAATTGGGCGATGTCGGAATCCTGTATGCCCAGGAAATTGTGAATGGGTATCAATTGGTGGACAGTACGCCTGCGGTCAGGTTAAAAATATTAAAAACCACCATGCCCAATGTCTATTTGGCCTCAATGGGTCAAGTAAATGGCTTGGTTTACGGGAAGAACGATCAATGGTTTCTGGAATATTATGAAGGCGATAAGCTTATCATTGTAGAATTGGACATTAAATTTTAATGGTCATATTTATCCTTCCAGCGGTTTTTAAGGAATTCTTTGATGGCCTGTTCCCGCTGGTTTTGGCCAGGTTCATAAAATGATGTCCCGGACAGTTCGTCCGGTAAAAATTCCAACGCCACAAAATTACTCGCATAGTCATGGGCATATTTATATTCCGCCCCATACCCCAGATCTTTCATGAGTTTGGTCGGTGCGTTCCGCAATTCAAGGGGCACGGACAAATCTCCCGTTTCCTGCACTTTCTGTTGCGCATTTTTGATGGCCATATAACTGGTGTTGCTCTTCGCAGCGGTGGCCAGGTAAATCGCACATTCGCTCAAGATGATCCGCGCTTCCGGATACCCGATCGTGGTCACCGCTTGAAAGCAGGCATTGGCGATTACCAGGGCGGTTGGGTTGGCCAGCCCGATATCCTCCGAGGCCGAAATGATCATGCGGCGCGCGATGAACTTCACGTC
>JBATHI010000178.1:0-6156 GCA_049666645.1 Flavobacteriaceae bacterium
CATGGATATCATAGACTACGACCCTGAAATAATGGATATCTTCTCGAGAGACGTTCTCAAGAAAATCATGAACGGAGAAAGCGGTTGGGAGGAAATGCTCCCTGAAGGTATTGCCGAGATCATCAAGGAAAAACACCTGTTTACCCGAAAGCATGAAAAGGGAGAAAAAGAGAAAGTAGCATCAAAGGGTTATCCCGTCCCCAAAACAAAGCACTCCTAGTCTAGCAATTGGGCTGCATGGTCTTTGGTATTGACCTTGTCTATCACCTTTGAAACCTTGCCATCGCCATCTATCACAAAGGTCGTTCGATGTATGCCATCATAGTCCCTTCCCATAAATTTTTTAGGTCCCCAAACGCCAAAAGCATTGATGACGGTATGGTCCTCATCTGCCAGCAGCGGAAATGGAAATTCAAATTTGTCCCTGAACGAGGCCTGTTTCTTTTGGGAATCGGCACTGACGCCCAATAAATGAAAACCCTGGGCCTGAAGGTCGGCATAATTATCACGTAAATTGCAGGCTTCAGCGGTACAACCCGGAGTATTCGCTGCGGGATAAAAGAACACGATCAGCTTTTTTCCCTTATAATCGGCGAGTGAAACCGAATTGCCATCTTGATCCTTGGAGACGAACTGGGGCACTTTATCCCCTACCTTGAGCATTTTCATAGCTTATTTTTTTAATTTTATGTTTATTATTTTATTTTCAAAATTAAACAATAATGACCAAATCGGAAAGTGTTGCCTTTACAATCGATACCCTTCAAAAACTTTATCCCGTCATCCCTAGGCCATTGGAGCACAAAGACCCCTACACCCTACTGATAGCCGTGCTGCTTTCGGCCCAAAGTACCGATGTAAAGGTAAATCAAATCACGCCATTCCTATTTGAAAAGGCAGACAATCCTTACGATATGGTAAAATTGACGGTTGAACAAATAAGGGAAATTATTAAGCCGGTCGGACTTTCTCCCATGAAATCAAAAGGCATACACGGCCTTTCACAAATATTAATCGACAAATATGGTGGGGAGGTACCCACCAAGTTGGAGTATCTGGAGGAACTCCCCAGCGTTGGCCATAAAACAGCGAGTGTGGTGGTCTCCCAAGCCTTCGGTATACCGGCTTTTCCGGTCGATACCCATATCCATAGGCTCATGTATCGATGGGGTTTCTCTAACGGGAAAAATGTGCTTCAAACCGAAAAGGATGCCAAAAGACTCTTTCCAAAAGCATTATGGAACGACTTACACCTGCAAATCATCTGGTATGGTAGGGAATACAGTCCTGCGCGAGGCTGGGATCTGGAAAAGGATGTGATCACCAGTACTATAGGCAGAAAGAAGGTGATCCAGGAGTATTACAAAAAAGAAGCCCGCAAGTAACGGGCCGATTCTTTTATCATTTCAATTCAAATTGTTCTCAAACTTGAACTTGCCATATTCCACCACATGAAGTGATTTGGAATAATCTACCAACAACCTGATGGTCTCGGGGCAAGCTTTGTGAAGTTTACAATCCTTTTGGAGAATAGCGTAAATTTTTTCCATATTGTTGATCGTATAGTTATATATAGGATAACGACGCCAACATGTAAATATTGTTTTACGCTAAATAAGATATTTTAATTGGTGAGTACGATATTATGTCTTTCAATAATTTTACGGAGGTTAATGAGGGCATAGCGCATCCTTCCCAAGGCGGTATTGATGCTGACACCCGTATTTTCTGAAATTTCCTTAAAGCTCATATCTTTATAGATTCGCATGAGCAATACTTCTTTCTGGTCATCTGGAAGTTCCTCGATCAACAATCTCAAATCGGTATCGATTTGGTCTTTGATGATTTGTTTTTCGGCGTTGAGCTTATCGTCACCGATTACCGAGAAGATATTGAAGTCATCGCTGCCTTCGAACATCGGCATTCTTTTATTTCGCCTAAAATGATCGATGATCAGGTTATGCGCAATACGCATCACCCATGGCAAAAATTTACCCTCTTCACTGTAGTTGCCCTTTTTAAGGGTTTTGATCACCTTGATAAAGGTATCCTGGAAGATATCTTCGGTCACATCCCTATCCATCACCTTGGAATAGATAAAACTGGAGATTCGTTGGTTGTGTCGGTTGATCAATATTTCCAACGCTTTTTCATCACCACTGATGTAGTTGTTCACTAATACTGAGTCTTCAACTTGAAATTCCATACAATCTTGGTTTAGTTTATGTTTAGGGGCTTTCTTTATATGAAAGCTTTTTAAATCCCGATTTCTTTTTCTAGGTTGATGGCGTATGTAAAACCATGGTTCCTTTGTTATTGATGGGATAAAACTATAGAATACCCATTGTCTGAAAAAAACATTGTTGTCAAAGCAGCCGATTTTGATGTGAAATGCCATTTTATAGATTTGGCAAGCTACTTCCACACAATTTTTACCAGTCGGCCACTTTGCTGGTGGAGTATCGCGACCTTTCCCTATAAAGGTCATTCGAATCCAGAATGAAATTGATGCATCGGGTTTATTAGAAGTGAAGAAAATACCGGGACGTCAATCGAACACCTTCGACCACGGGAATTCGTTGCATAAAAAAACCCCTTGGTTTCCCAAAGGGTTCTTTTCCATATTTTAAAAGGCTAATTGAGATTTCCCTCAAATTTTATGCCCCTTGCTTTGGTGATTTTCAAGGATTTTGAATAATCCATTAAAAATTTAACCGTTTCCGGCTTAGCCTTTACAAGCCTGCATTTCTTTTGGTGCTTAGAGTAAATGTTTTCCATATCATTTCGCTTTTATAAATAGGAAAACGGGAATGAAATAAATATAGTAAAACTGTTCGACCTTCGGCAGATTAAATCGTTAAAACAATATTATGCTTCTCGATGATCTTTCTAATATTGATCAGGGCATAACGCATCCGGCCCAGGGCGGTATTGATGCTGACCCCTGTAATTTCAGATATTTCCTTAAAGCTCATATCCTTATAAATGCGCATGTAGAGCACATCCCGTTGATCTTTCGGCAATTCTTCGATCAGCAAATTGAGATCGGAATCTATTTGATCTTTGATCAGTTGTCGTTCAATGTCCAGCTTGTCATCCCCCACAACCGAAAAGATATTGAAATTGTCATTGCCTTCAAAAACAGGCATGCGGCTATGTTTCCTGTAATGGTCGATGATCAGGTTATGTGCAATACGCATTACCCATGGCAAAAATTTACCTTCTTCGCTATAAGTGCCTCTTTTGAGGGTCCTGATTACTTTGATAAAGGTATCCTGAAAAATATCTTCGGTAATGGTGCGGTCGTTGACCTTGGAATAAATAAAACTGCTGATGCGTTGATTGTGCTTGTTGATGAGGATTTCGATAGCTCTTTCGTCTCCGTTGATGTAGTTTGAGATCAGTAGGGAATCTTCGATAAGTACTTCCATAACAATTACTTTTTTTGGTTAAAAATGCCGGCCTACTGGGGATTTAGGCTTACGGTTATTTCCTTAATTCTAAAAAAGTAATTGTCTATCTATACGCTTTTAACGTTTAATTAAGTTCAAATATAGAGAATTTTAAATGGAAAAAGCAAATTTGAAAGTTAAGAACCCAAAATTCAAAGACGGGCCAACAAGTTCTGGTGATAAATAAGTGCATATCGTATCTTTGCGATTCTAATGAAGGAAATGACTGCGATACTGGAAGTAAACCCGAAGGAAAACATCATTATCAAAGGGGCAAAACTGCACAATCTCAAGAATATTGATGTGGTCATTCCCAGAAACAAACTGGTTGTGATCACCGGGCTTTCGGGCTCCGGCAAATCCAGTTTGGCATTCGATACCTTATATGCGGAAGGACAGCGGCGTTATGTAGAAAGTCTTTCGTCATATGCCAGACAATTTCTGGGAAAACTCGATAAACCCAAAGTGGATTATATAAAAGGAATTGCGCCGGCCATAGCCATAGAACAAAAAGTCAATTCTACCAACCCCCGATCTACTGTAGGTACCACCACGGAAATTTATGATTATCTGAAACTCCTTTATGCGAGAATTGGAAAGACCATATCCCCGATATCCGGAAATGAGGTTAAAAAGCACACGGTGACCGATGTCATCAATCATGTTAAGAACTATTCGGAGGGCACCAAACTCTTGCTCCTCGCCCCAATCAAGATCGATGCGAAAAGGGATACGCTCAAATCACTGCAGTTATTTTCTAAACAAGGATATGCACGTATCCTATATAAGGGAGAAGTAATGCGTATCGATGCGGTTCCTGGGGATATTGGGCGCGAATTTTTCCTGGTTATCGATAGGATCATTGTACAAAACGATGAAGACTTCTTCAACAGATTGGCCAATGCGGTGGATACCGCTTTTTTTGAGGGGAAAGGACAATGCATCTTGGAAACATTGGAAACCAAGAAACAGATTTCCTTCAGCAGCAATTTCGAGTTGGACGGAATGTCGTTTTTAGAGCCCAATGTGCACCTGTTCAGTTTCAACAACCCTTATGGTGCCTGCCCCAAATGCGAGGGCTACGGGGATGTGATAGGGATTGACGAAGCGCTGGTGGTGCCGAATACCGCGCTCTCGGTCTATGAAAATTCCATTTTTCCCTGGCGTGGCGAAAACATGGGCTGGTACCGCGACCAGTTGGTCAACAGCGCCTATCTATTCGACTTTCCCATCCATAAACCATGGTTTCAGCTTACCGAGGCGCAACAGCGGCTCGTTTGGAACGGCAATGACCACTTTATTGGATTGGACAAATTTTTTGCCATGCTGGAGGAAAAGAGCTATAAGATACAAAACAGGGTGATGTTGTCCCGTTATAGAGGAAAAACCAAATGCAATGCCTGCAAAGGAAAAAGACTTAGGCAGGAAACCGATTATGTAAAAGTGAACGGTAAATCGATATCCGATTTGGTAGAATTGCCCATTGAAAAGCTCATCCTGTTTTTTGAGGATTTGAAGCTTCGTGCGCACGACCTTCAAATAGCGGCCCGTTTGTTGACCGAAATCAATATGCGATTGGGATTTTTGAACCAGGTAGGATTGGGTTATCTCACTTTGAACCGTAAATCGAACTCTCTTTCGGGGGGCGAGAGCCAGCGCATCAATTTGGCCACTTCCCTGGGCAGCAGTTTGGTGGGCAGCATGTATATTTTGGATGAGCCCAGTATTGGCCTCCACCCAAAAGACACCGAAAATCTTATTAAGGTTCTGAAAGCGCTGCGAAATCTAGGCAATACGGTCATTGTGGTGGAGCACGATGAAGACATCATGAGAGCCGCCGATAAGATCATCGATATTGGTCCGGAAGCCGGAACCCATGGAGGACAAGTCATGGCGAATGGTACTTTTGATGAAATATTGATGACTTCTTCCCTCACCGCCGGTTACTTGAACGGTACCTTGGCCATTGAAGTACCAGGGAAACGAAGAACTTCCAAAAATTTTATCACGATCAAGGGCGCCAGGGAAAACAACCTCAAGAATATCGACGTGACCTTCCCTTTGAACATGTTAACCGTGGTCACAGGCGTTTCGGGCAGTGGTAAGAGTACCTTGGTCAAAAAACTCCTCTACCCGATCATTCAGAAGGAAGTTGGGGGATATGGCGAAAAAACGGGTCAATTTACTTCTATTGTTGGCAAGTATCAATCGATCAAAAATGTGGAGTTCGTAGACCAAAACCCCATTGGCCGTTCATCCCGCTCGAATCCCGTGACCTATATCAAAGCATACGACGATATCCGGAACCTTTATGCCCAACAAAAACTCAGCAAGATCCGAGGTTATCAATCAAAGCACTTTTCCTTTAATGTTGATGGTGGCCGATGTGAAAAATGCAAAGGCGAAGGCGAAATTACCGTGGAAATGCAATTTATGGCCGATGTACATTTGGAATGTGATACCTGTGGGGGCAAAAGATTCAAAAAGGAAGTCCTGGAGGTGAAATTCGAAGCCGCCTCAATAGATGACCTGCTCAATATGACCATCGATGATGCCATTGCTTTTTTTGAAGCACATCGGCAACAAAAAATCATGAACAAGCTAAAACCGTTGCAAGATGTGGGCTTGGGTTACGTTACCTTGGGCCAATCCTCTTCCACGCTATCAGGTGGGGAAGCACAACGTATCAAACTCGCTTCCTTCC
>JBATHI010000179.1:0-4456 GCA_049666645.1 Flavobacteriaceae bacterium
TCCGTCAAGCTTATCAAATTATCGGTTTTCTCCATGGTGATGTCCTTCTCAAGGAACAAGACCCCGAGATCCAAGGTGCCTCCTTCCAAATGCAACGGTAAGCGCATACCGATAAAATCGGGGGCGGTAATGAGCAAAATCGAGGGTCCCTGTTTCGATGTAGAAAACTGAAACGTTCCCCCTTCCGAAAGGGTTTGTGAAAACGAAGTGCCTTCGAGCATCACCCTGCCATTTTCGATGAACCGTTTCGATTGACGATCCATCACCATCCCAACGACTTTGGTCAATTGCTGTGCCTTAAGGGAAAAACACATCAGGAGCATCGTATATGCCATCAATAAAAATTCCATCATTCCGGTCTTGATCATTATTGAAGAAATAAGTGGCTGGGCGGTACTTCAGTATGGGAGCCCTCAAAGAAGAGCTATGGCCGCCATGCCGTGAATCCCAAGTTCAATCCCGATTCAAAAATAAAAGCAGGCCCTGCATCATACATGCGGAATCGGATTTTAACTTCACGGCATTGTCAGCCATGGGAAAACTTATATTCTTTTTTATGATCGGGTTTGGCTGTTCTTCTGCATTTTCCCAGAAACAGTATACTGTTCGTACCATTGCATTTTATAACGTGGAAAACCTTTTCGATACAGCAAATGACACGCTAACTTTTGACGATGACCGAACGCCCGAAGGCAAGGATCGATGGACCAAGGAACGTTACAACCAGAAGGTAGGGCGCATAGCCAAGGTGCTTGCCAATATAGGGCGGGACGTAACCGGGACATCGCCCGATCTTATAGGATTATGTGAAGTAGAAAACAAACAGGTCGTTGAAGATCTGATTTCCCATGCGCAGTTAAAACAGGGTAACTACGGTATCATCCATTTCGATTCCCCTGATGAACGCGGTATCGACGTAGCGCTCCTCTACAAGAACGAATCTTTTTTGCCCACTGCCTTTGCCAGTAGGAGACTGCTGCTGGTGGGATTCGAGGACGAGCGAAACTACACCCGTGATCAGCTGGTAGTCAGTGGGATATTGGATGATGACCGGGTTCACATCATCGTGAACCACTGGCCTTCTAGAAGTGGAGGGGAAGCATTGAGCCAACCCCACCGTATCGCGGCCGCGAGGTTAAACCGGAGAATCATCGATTCGATCCAAAGGATGGAAGTAGGGGCCAAAATCATAGGTATGGGCGACCTGAACGACGATCCTACCGATGCCAGTTTAAAAATGGTATTGAGGACCAAGGGAGACCGTGCCGGTCTGGTTGCAGAAGACCTTTTCAACCCCATGGAAAAATTATTTCGCAAGGGTATCGGGTCGTTGGCCTATCGGGATAAATGGAACCTCTTCGATCAAATCTTCCTTACCGGCAATCTCATCCTTGCCGAACGTGGGCAACTTCGATTTTGGAAGGCCGGGGTATTCAAAGCCCCTTATTTGATTACGACTAAAGGACCGCACAAGGGCTATCCCTTTCGCACCTATGCCGGAGGCAATTATACCGGTGGATATAGCGATCATTTCCCCGTCTATGCTTATTTCCTCAAGGAAAAATAGTCTGCGATTCCAAGTTCAGGAAATAGGGAACTATATGCGCTTTAGAATTCCTTGATCGAGATGTTCCGCCATTTTACCTTGATTCCACCGCCATCATGGATTTGTAGGGCGATCGAACCTTCGCCCGCTCCGATTTTTTCGTCGGTCAGGGTAATCATTTCAGTTCCGTTCAGCCAAGAAGTAATGGTATCCCCATCGACGCGTATTTTCATCGTATTCCATTCCCCAGCTTTGAGGGCACTATCTTTTTCAGGGTCGGGCTTGATAAGCCAACCCCTACCGTAAGATTCGTAAACACCCCCGGTATCGTGACCGGGAGGGGCCACTTCCACTTGCCATCCACTAACTTTGGTGCCGTCGACCGTTGAACGGATGAAGACCCCGCTATTGCCATCGGCCTCCTGTTTGAAATCGAGGGTCAATTCAAAATTTTTATAGTAATCATCGGTCGTCAAATAGCCATATTGCTTATCGGGGCCACTCTCACAGACCAATAAACCGTCCTCCACATACCATTTTTCGGTGCCATGGATGGTCCATCCCGAAAGATCCTTTCCGTTAAACAATGACTTTTCCTGCGCCAATACGGGTATGGCCACCACGGCCAGTACAACAGTAATAAAGCTTTTCATCGGTTTCAAATTATTGAATTTTAGATTAATAGGTTATTTACACTTTCTTTTATCCGATTTATCCCAACCATTGATCCCATGGAATCCGACTTAAAATGAGCACTAGGCCCAATCCGTAAAAAATGGCGATACTCCTGAATTTTTTACTTCCTTCCATAAATTTTTTATGGCGCGACCATCCGATGGTGATCAATATAATGGCGATAATATTGATGAAGGGGTGTTCCACGGCCAAGAGTCGGGAAGGGGCATTTAACCCCCCCATCCCCAATGTTTGGATGGCCTTCAAGCCATTTTGGGAGACAAAGAACAGTACCAGCCCCACCAACAATTGGATGTGGGCAAATATCAGGGCGAACAGGCTTAGGCGGAGGTCTTTTTGAAGGTTGAATACCTTATTCCCCATCAGTCCGATGAAGGCGTTGGCAACGGCCAAAAAAAGGACGGCCAGGACGATATAGGCCAAGTAGGAGTGGACCATTTGTAAAACTGCGTACATAGGTGTTGAATTTAGTTTTTAAATGTAATGATTTTTACGCATAAAAAAACCCCGCCAATTGGCGGGGTCTTATAACATCCGTTTCTGATCTATTTAGTTGAACAGATACCTCACGCCCACTTGCAACCTCCAAGTATCTCCAATGCTGGTTGAGGGTCTATAGGTTGATGTAGGGAAATCCGTGGTGCCCGGTATGGTATTCAAACGGTACACTGGCTCCCCTGCCGCATTGTTGCCCCTGTAGTTCAATGGGTTTTGCTGGAAAGCGAATTGTGGCACGCCCCATTCCGAATTCAACATATTGCCGATATTCAAAAAGTCGAGGGACAGTTGGATCCTGTTCTTTTTATCCTGGGTCAAATCGATGTCTTGCGTAATTCTTAGGTCATACCTGTTCAACCAAGGGTTTTTGGCCCCGTTCCTTTCGGCGATACTGCCCCTGTTGGCGCTTAGATATTCGTCGCGATCGATATAATTGTTGAACAAGTTGATCTGATCCTGTTCGGTGATCGTGGCACCATCCAAGGTGAATTCTTCAAAATTCAGTTCGGAGGCATTGTTGGGAATATAGATCAATCTGTTGGCGTTGTCCCCAAAATTCCCGGAATAGGTATAGCTATATCGGCCGTTCTCGCCTCCTTGCCAGAACAACGCTATGGTAGAATTGTCTGTTTTGTAGTTTACGTTGGCTATAAATCGGTTCGGTTGATCGAACGCGGCAAATCCCAACTCGGGATCGTTCCTGTTTTCCTGAACTTCAGCTGTCCACAATGAGCCGGCCTGCGATCCTCCGGAAGCCGCCAGATCCCTGGCTCTTGAAGCCGTATAGGCGATCATGGCATAGAATCCATTATCGAATTGCTTTTGCAATTGGGCGGTCAGGGAAACATAATCGGCCTTACGATCGGCATTCGTCAAATAAAACACGTTTCGGAAATCGTCATCATTGGAATAACTTCCTGTCCAAAAAGGCCTTTGGTCCGGACCGCTGAGGTTGCCATCCGGGGCACGCAAAACGGGATTGTACACAATGGGCGTGGAGATGTCCCTTGAGTAAATGAAATCCAAGGTCCCTGTAATGCCAAAAGGAAGTTTATGGTCTACACCGATGTTGGTACGCCATACTTGCGGCAATTTGAAATCCCTGTCGGTCAAGTTCAGTTCATTAGAAAGGGTTTGTTCGGCATTGGTTGGGTTTCCAAAAGTAACGTCCGGATTGAAGACATAGTTTGGACCGAAAGCAGCGGCAACATCGGCGCCTTCATAGCCCAAACCTCCGCGAACCACACCGGAACCATTGACCTGGTTGCTGAGCCACACAAAGGGAATACGTCCAGAAAATACCCCGGTACCACCCCGTACTTGGGTAATCCCCTCACCATTGACATCCCAGTTGACCCCTACCCTGGGAGAAAAAAGCGGTTTTACCTTCGGAAATTGGCTCACGTCAGGGGTAAAGGTATCGCCATTCTGATCCGTAAAGGTCTTGTTCAGATCATCGAGCAAGGTGTTTCTAGGAATATCGGTAGGATAGAAAGGAAAATCGATCCTTAGGCCCCCTGTAATTTTAAGGTCATCGTTCAGCTGATATTCATCCTGAAAATAAACCCCGAACTGACCAAATTTGGTTTCATCGACAGGGGGTGTATTGGAACCGTCAAGGGCAAATCCTTTCGCAAAAGCATCGGGATAGGCGCCCGGGGTCTGATTGATCACCGTTTCCACGAAACTATCATAGCTGGTAAATCTATAAAAGCC
>JBATHI010000180.1:0-2382 GCA_049666645.1 Flavobacteriaceae bacterium
GTTATGTTTTGGGGAAAGAGGATATTGTAGGAGTTCAGCTCGCAAAATATCTGTTCTTTATCCTGCTTTCCTACTTCACGACGGCCACCCTCTACTATTTTGGTACCAGGGAAGGGAAACAGGCCAAATTCTTTTCGGCCGGGGCGTTGATGACCACATTGCTTTTTCTATTGACTTCCTATCTTTTTGGGGTCTATGTTGAGAAATTTGCCCGATATAACGAATTGTACGGTGCATTGGGCGGATTATTGATATTAATGGTATATATATGGTTAAATTCGAATATCTTGCTGCTGGGTTTTGAATTGAACGCCTCGTTGAACTGGCTCAGAAAAAACTACAAAAAAGATGCGAACGATGTTTAGGGTATTATTTTTCACGCTGGTATTTTGGAGCTCTACGGGCCATTCCCAAAGCATTTTCGGGAAATGGAAGACCATAGACGACCGCACGGGAAACCCTAAAGCCATTATCAATATTTTCGAAAAGG
Organism: Flavobacteriaceae bacterium; assembly: GCA_049666645.1. GTDB lineage: Bacteria > Bacteroidota > Bacteroidia > Flavobacteriales > Flavobacteriaceae > Pelagihabitans. The sequence continues at coordinate 491 of JBATHI010000180.1, forward strand.
ATGGCCTGATGTACGGCCATATCCAGAAAATACTTGAATTTGGCAAGGAAGATTCCTTATGCACCAAATGTGACGGGGAGCAAAAAAACAAGCCCATATTGGGCATGACCATCATTCATGCGGCACGTGAAACAACGGATGGCATTTATAAGGGCGACACCCTTTTTGATCCTGAACAGGCGATGACCTTTCGCTGCAGGATATGGCTCAATCCCGACAATATTGATGAACTCAAAGTAAGGGGTTATCTCGCCTTCATTTACAGGACACAAACGTGGCTACGCGTTGATGGATAGTAGGTAGACCAGCATGCAACATTTTATAGATGTCATACTTCCCATTCCTTTAGAAAAGTCATTTACCTACAGGGTATCCTCATCCGAAGCAGCCAACTTGTTACCGGGGATGCGGGTTGCGGTACCTTTTGGAAAATCAAAGATCTACACCGCCCTTGTGGCTAAAATTCACACTACTCCTCCCGAGGTGTATGAAGCAAAGGAAATAGATCAGCTCCTCGATGACGTGCCCATAGTGAACGATATTCAGTTAAAGCACTGGAAATGGATCGCAGACTACTATATGTGCACCATAGGGGAAGTGTTTCGAAGTGCATTGCCAGGCGCATTTTTGTTGGAAAGTGAAACCTTGATCTTAAAAAATGAACAGGTCGAAATCGACGAGAGTACCCTCAAAGATGATGAATTCTTGATCTATGAGGCCTTGCTTCACCAGCCGATTTTAAAGGTGCAGGAAGTCTGCGCTATCATAGAACGGAAAAATGTTTTACCGGTCTTGAACCGCCTTCTGAATAAAAATGTCATCCTGCTACAGGAAGAGATTTATGAGGCGTACAGGCCAAAATTGGTACGGTACGTTCAAATGGGCAAGGCATTCGCAAACGAGGCCCAGTTGGAATCCCTGTTACAATCTTTGTCAAAGGCCCCCAAACAGAGCCAGGTTGTGCTTTCCTTGTTCCAACTAAAGGCGGTCACCACAAAACCGATAAAAATATCGGCACTCGAAAAATTAAGCGGGGTTTCCACGGCGGTGATCAAAGCCTTGATCGATAAGGGAATCTTGGAGGAATATCAGAGGCAGGTCGATCGGGTGAACTATGATGGGGATGGAGAACCAAATCGTTTAAAGGAATTGAACCCGGCCCAACAGGCCGCATTGCAGCATATCGATGCCCATTTTGAAAAGGGAAAGGTCTCTTTGCTCCATGGCGTTACCTCCTCGGGAAAAACGGAGGTATATGTAAAACTTTTGGAAGCCTGCCTCCATTCGGGCAAACAGGCTCTCTATCTGCTGCCGGAAATTGCCATGACGACGCAATTGATTACCAGGTTGCAGGCGTATTTCGGCGAGAGGATTTCGGTGTACCACTCCAAATATAGCGTTCAGGAAAGGGTTGAGGTTTGGAACAATGTACTCAGCAAAAAAAACAAGGCCCAGTTGATCATTGGGGCCCGTTCGGCCCTGTTTTTGCCATTCTCAGATCTGGGCCTGATCATTGTAGACGAGGAACATGAAGGTTCGTTCAAACAGTTCGATCCTGCCCCACGGTACCATGCACGTGATGCGGCCATTGTGTTGGGAAATATGCATCGTGCCAAGGTGCTCTTGGGTTCGGCCACGCCAAGTATCGAAAGTTACCATAACGCACAAAGGGGGAAATATGGGTATGCCCAGATCGAGAACCGGTACGGAGATGTATTGATGCCGGAGATGGAATTGGTAGACATCAAGGAGCAATCAAGAAAACGCAGGATGAACGGGCACTTCTCCGAACGCCTACGCGACGAGATATCCGATGCCCTGCAGTTGGGAGAGCAGGTCATTTTATTCCAAAACCGAAGAGGGTATGCACCGATATTGGAGTGTACCACATG
>JBATHI010000181.1:0-10746 GCA_049666645.1 Flavobacteriaceae bacterium
TCAACGGTACCAAAGTGGTGGAATTTGAAATCGATGGCCCGGAGATAAAACAAGTGCTCGCCAAAAGCAAATTCAAGGAGAATCCTGGCTTTCATTCGGATAGGGAAGGCCATATCATGTTCCAGCACCATGGGCAAAAGGTTTATTACCGAAACATCAGGATCAGGGAACTCTAGGAAAGAAAGCCCGTAATATCAGTTTTGCTGCCCCTATAAAGATCCTTCGGGTACAACAATACAAATATAGGGTCCCGGTACTTTAATTGACAAGGTTGTCCAACTGGTCGCCCCTGCAAAATTGGATGATATTCCAGGCCGCCAGCCGCGACATCCCGTTTCTTGCTTCGACGGTCGCCGAACCAATGTGTGGGGTCACCGCCACGTTCTCCATTTTCAACAAGGGATTGTCGGCTTTCATAGGCTCTGGGTTGGTGACGTCAAGGCCAGCGCCCCAAATGGTTTTGTTTTCCAAAGCCGCGATAAGATCTCCCTCATGGTGGATGCCGCCCCTGGCGGTATTGATAAAGATGGCCGAGGGTTTCATTTTTTTGAAGGCGTAGCGGTTGAATTTTTCTTTGGTCTCCTCCGTGAGGGCGCAGTGCACCGAAAGCACGTCGCTTTGCTGCAATAAAGTCTCGAAGGAAACATAGTCGGCCTTTATTTGTTGCTCGGCTTCGGGGATTGGATTGCGGTTGTGATAGCACACCTTCGTTCCATAGGCACCAACGCAACGCTGTGCAAAGGCGGTACCGATACGCCCCATTCCAAAGATGCCCACGGTCTTGCCTTTCAGCTCCATGCCCAAATGGGCCTTGGGCCGAAAGGCCCCCCAGTCGTCATCCACAATTTTTTGGTGCATGAAGAACATTTTACGGGACACCGCCAACATCAGGGCGAAGGCGATATCGGCCGTGGCATCGGTCATGGCATTGGGCGTATTGGCGATGGGAATGCCGAGCGCCCTAGCGCTGTCGACATCGATATTGTTATATCCGGCCGCAAATTGGGAAATCAGCTTGAGGTGCTTGTTGTGGTTCAAGAAATCGGCGTCCAGATCATAAATGCTTGAAGACAGAAGAATATCGTGCTGCTTTGCGGCCTCCCAAAGCTGCTGCTTGTTCATGGGCAGGTCGTGCGGCCAAGGGGTCACGTCCAAGCCTTCCTCGCGGAGCAGCTCAATGCCGATGTCGGGTATGTTGATGGTAATCAATATTTTCATCGTTGTGCTTTTGAGGGGAAGTGAATGTTGGGTATCAATATTCGATAAGCTCGATTTTTCTGAAATCGATGGGGTGGCTGTTCGACTGCAATGAAATATAGCCCTCCTTCACCGACAGATCCCCATTGACGATCAAAGCCTTCGACAGTTCATTGTCGGGGTCATAGGTGGGATGGGCATAGGTCATTATTTTTTCCCCGTTGGCATAATGGCTGAACTGGCCGTTGTTGACATCGATTTCCAGAGTGACCCATTGATCGCCATGGAAGGTTCGCGCTACGCTTGGGAGGGTGCAATAGGATGTGTTCTTTGCCCCGTTGATTTCCACGAACATGCCATTGGCGCAGATTTCGCCATTGGGTCTTTCATCGGTGCCGTTGCCACCATGCAGGTTGTACTCCAAACAGACCGGGAAGGGCTGATCGAGCTTGACGGTTTCCGGGGCCTGGCCCAAGAATTGGACGCCACTGTCGCGATATCCCCAGTCCGGTGCGCCCGGGGCGGTCTCCCCAACGAAGCGGTATTCGACCCTCAGTCTAAAATTCGATAATTCCCTGTTGAAATACAGGGCACCAAAACGGCCATCGAAGTTGTCGCCATAGGCATCGTAACGGATGCTCAAAAGGCCATCTGCGACCCGAAAGGTATTGCCGAAGTTATCCCCCAGCGGTCGGCCCTTGATTTTCATGTTCCAGCCCTCGAGGTCTTTGCCGTTGAAGAGGGACGTCCATTCTTGATCACTTTCAGGCGCATGTGCCGCGGAATCATAGATGCTGATTTCAGACTTGTTTTGTCCGATCAGCGGGAAGAGTAACAAGCAACATAGGATAGTCGACCATCTATATACCATGGTATACGTTTTAAAAGGATAGGAAAGATAGACAAAATAACCGGTTTTCAATTTCCCGGCACTGAGGGTCTCCTTGGGGCAATGCAATCCGAAATATTTGAAATGCGGATGATGCGTATCATTTTTTAAAACCCCGCACAGTGATACATTTATAGACAACCCATACAAAATGCCATGAAAAGAATACTTTATGCAACCGATTGTCAAGCACATGAAACCCGTGCCCTGCAATATGCCTTCCAATTAAGTCTGGTTTTAAAGGCCAATCTGATCGTTCTCCATATATATGACCTTCCACCGATTTCGGTTTCGACCATTAGAACACCTGAACAACTGCAAAAATTGGCTCAAAATGAACAGGAGGAAAACCTTCAAAAATATTGTGCCAAAACACTCCAAATCGAAGACGTTGATAAAAGAATTCATATGGTGGCTTCAAGAAATGAGGAGGTGACCAAGGGCATCCTGAAACATGCAGCGGCCTTTTCGGTAGATGTATTGATCGTAGGGATGAAAGACGAGCATACCTCGCGCGGCCTGTTCGCCGGGAATATCGCCAACGGTCTTCTTAAAGAGATCACCTGCCCTTTACTGCTCGTGCCCAATGATTATCAATATAAGGTTATCCATAAAATGGTATATGCCGCCGATTTTGAAATTGATGACCTGGCCGCAGTACAGGAATTGGTGTCCCTGGCCAAACCCTTTGAAGCATCAATTGATGTAGTTCATGTCCTGACCAAGGGTGAACATGCCGAAGCGGCGAGAATTCAGAGATTTAGGGAGCTCTTGGAACAGCAGATTTATTACGGTGCGGTGCGCTTTGAATCGATCAATGCCGAGACCCCTGCCAAGGGTCTGATGTCCTACACCGAATCGGTCAATGCCGATATCTTGGCGATGCACGAGCGATCCGGACCAGGATTCCTGAACCGTTTGTTGCACCGCGACTTGGTCAAAAAAATGGAAACCAAGGTCTCGATTCCACTATGGTGCATCAATAAAAAATTCATCGCCAAGAAAACCAAGATGTCATGATTTAAGACCTGTAGCACGGAAAAGGGCAGCTTTCTACCTTTTTAAAATCGGGGAAGGCCAAAACGATAGTTTGAGAGGAAGCCCTTTTTTTTGTGCTGCGATTGATAAACGGTACCTGATTATGGTTGGGCAGGAAATCAGGATTAACTGTATATCGTATAATGTGGGCCATTTATCCGGGGGGGGGTGTTTTATCGCATTATCCTATACTTACAGCCATTATCTTTCCTATTGGGTCACAAACATTGGAAATTTGTATTATAACCTTTAAATGTTCCCCCTATGAAAACAATTTTACTCGTAAAAGAAATCTACTTGGAAGGCTTTAAGAATCTTGGAAATTTTATTATTAAAAAATATTTCAAGGCCTTCGCCTGGTTTAGTTTTGTCATGTTCGCCGTAGTGCTTTATGCCTTTGTATTTAGGGTTGCTACCGGTTTTGCATTCGATTAGGAATAAAAATCATAAATAGCGATGAAGAAGCGAAAATTTAATTTCATCGATTGGGTCCTGGCCTTGGGTTACCTTTTTGTGTCGGTCATGATTTTTTTGGTCATCCGGTCACTGTAGCCACCACAACTTTCATACGTTAAAGAAACCTTCCTTTTTGGGAAGGTTTTTTTTTGCGCGCACCGTCTATTTCCTATGAACCACCCCCAAATTTTTCATTACTTTAGTATCACTGCACCATTCAAAATACAAGGAGTATGAGATCGATCCTTCCAATCCTGGCCCTGCTTTTGTCGGGCACCTTTATTTTTTCCTGCAAACAGCGGCCAGACAACGACAAGTCGATTGTAAAGAACAGCATGGTCGACTCCCAACTGGTATACCTGCCCTATACCCCAAAACCGACCGATATGAAGCTGTCCAGAGCGGCGTATGCCGATAAACTATATGGCTTTTGGTTGGCGCAGTGCATTGCCAATTGGACGGGTCTGGTCACCGAAATGGATAAAATCGGAATCCCGACCCAAGAAGGGAAAGGGGCCGGATTCTATACCCGCGGCGATTGGGGCAAACCCGACCAGCCCAACCTCTGGGGGTCGAACAACTATTCTAGAAACATCGATTTTGTATTCGCCGACCAGGACAGCATTTGGGGCGCCGATGACGATACCGATATCGAATACATCTATCAAAGTTTGCTCTATGTCAATAAGACCAGTTTGCTCAGTGGCGAACAGATACGGGAAGGTTGGCTGAAGCATATCAAGGAGGAGGAGGAGAACTATCTTTGGGTTTCCAATCAAACGGCCTTCGATCTGATGCGGGAAGGCGTGGTGCCCCCGGCCACCAGCGACCCCGAAGCCAATCCGAATTATGAAATGATCGATGCCCAGTTGACCACGGAGATCTTCGGTCTTTTTGCCCCTGGGCGACCTGATGTTGCCCTGCGCATGGCCCGATTGCCCATCCGTACCACCGCCAGGGAAAATGCGGAATGGATTTCCGAATTCTATGTGATCATGTATGCCCTGGCACCGCTGGCCGATGCGAACCGATCGATGGAGGAAAACCTGCTTTGGATGGCCTCCGAGGCCCGTAAGCGTCTGCCCGACACCTCCTATTCGGCCAAGATGTACGATTTTGTGAAGGGCCAATACCTATCGGGAGCGACCTGGGAGGAGGCCCGCGACGGGCTCCACGAAAAATACCAGCTCAGGCAGGAAGACGGTTATTTGTGGGCAACCAAGGAACCCAGCTGCCACGGTTGTTTTGCTGCCGGCATCAATTTTGGGGCCAGTATGGTGAGTTTGCTTTACGGGGAAGGGGACCTGAAGGAGACCATTAAGATCGGGGCCTTGGCGGGTTGGGATTCCGATAACCCCACCGCCACCTGGGGCGGGCTATTGGGCTTTATGTTGGGCAAAGAGGGGGTTGAAAAGGCCTTCGGCCGAAAGTTCTCCGATAGGTTCAACATCCACCGGACCAGGGTGGGCTTTCCGGACGACGGGATCGATACCTTTGACGCCATGGCCAAAAAGGGGATTTATGTCATCGACAGGGTAGTACAGGAAGAAATGGGCGGCGGGGTAGACCTCGAGGCCGATGTTTGGTACCTTCCCGAAAAGCAATGGGCCATGGTGCCAGGCCAATGATCGATACCTTCATTTTTTTGGCCGCAATGCCGCATTTCGACGGCTTTTTGGGCCAGTTCGACTAAAATTTGCCGTTTTCACGGATCGCGGAACGGCTTTTGTCATCCTACTAATGGATAACGTTAAAAATTAGGATGATGAAGACAACACTACTTATCAAGGAAATTTATTTGGAAGGTTTCAAAAATTTGGGACACTTCCTGATCAAGAATTATTTCAAGCTCTTTGCCTGGTTCAGCTTTATACTGTTTTTTGTCGCACTATATGCCTTTGTTTTTAGGGTGTATACCGGTTTTGCCTTTGATTAGGCTTTTTCGGGAGGTAAAATAATTATCATGGAATATATCCAAAATTTAGGAAATATTCCATAAATTAGCTGTCCTTTTCGATAGCGATGAACAAGACTATTTTACACCTGGATCTCGACACGTTTTATGTGTCGGTAGAGCGCCTCATAGACAGCAGATTAATGCACAAGCCCTTATTGGTAGGGGGTACGAGCGATCGGGGGGTGGTAGCGGCCTGTAGTTATGAAACCCGGGGTTTCGGGGTGCACTCGGGCATGCCCATGAAAATGGCCCGGGAATTATGCCCCGAAGCGGTGGTGATCCGCGGCAATGCCGGCACCTACAGCAAACATTCCGATATCGTTACCGAGATCATCAAAGAACAGGTGCCCTTGTTCGAGAAATCGAGCATCGATGAATTTTATGCCGATCTCACCGGTATGGATCGTTTCTTCGGTTCGTACAGATATGCCTCCGAGCTGCGCCAGCGCATCATCAGGGAGACAGGCCTGCCCATATCCTTTGGCCTGTCGGGGAACAAGGTGGTCTCCAAGGTGGCCACCAATGAGGCCAAGCCCAACAACCAGTTAAAGATCGATTATGGGCTCGAAAAACCTTTCCTGGCCCCTTTGTCGATCAAAAAAATCCCCATGGTGGGCGACAAGACCTACCAGACCCTGCGCAATCTGGGCCTTCGTCAAGTACGTACCATCCAAGAGATGCCCATGGAGGTGATGCAGCGCGTGCTGGGAGCCAATGGCGCCGTGATCTGGAAACGGGCCAACGGCATGGACAATACCCCCGTCATCCCTTTCTGTGAACGGAAATCGATTTCCACCGAACGTACTTTTGACAAGGATACCATCGATGTGGTAAAACTCCGCGGCATCTTGATCGCCATGACCGAAAATTTGGCCTATCAATTGCGACGGGGCGAAAAGCTCACGGCCTGTATCATGGTGAAGATCAGGTATTCCGATTTCAACACCTATTCCAAACAGTTGCACATTCCCTATACCAGTGCCGACCATATTTTGATCCCCAAAATCTTGGAGCTTTTCAATACCCTTTACAACAGGCGGTTGCTGGTGCGTTTGGTGGGCATCAGGTTCAGCCATTTGGTATCGGGCAATTACCAGATTGATCTGTTCGACGATACGGAGGAAATATTGAATCTGTACAACGCCATGGACACCATCAGAAAACGCTATGGCGACAAAAGCGTGATCCGTGCCTCGGGCATGGGCGCCAAGACCATCGGCAGAATGCACAACCCCTTCAATGGAATGCCCCCGGTGGTGTTGGCACATCGGAAACAATAATGAAATCCCAAATCCCAAATTCCAAATTCCAAGAAATATGAAAAGAGAAAAAGTATATGACTTAGAAGACCGGACGTATTTATTCGCAAGAGACTGCCGCTTTTTGGTAAAATCACTGCCCAAAACTTTAAACAATATTGAGGATGGAAAGCAACTTATAAGGGCTTCCGGATCGGTAGGCGCAAATTATATTGAAGCAAACGAGAAGCTTGGTGATAACGATTTTAGGATGAGAATCAAGATTGCGAGAAAGGAAGCCAAAGAAGCGGCGTATTGGCTTAAACTTTTGAAGGATTTAAATAACGAGTCTAAACCCGGAATTGAGGAATTGATTTATGAAGCTGTTGAATTAAGAAGAATTTTGTCTTCCATTATAAATAAAACATTGACCCCCAAAACCTAAACTATAAAGGATTTCCAAATTTGGAATTTGTGATTTGGAATTTGTGATTTGGAATTTGTGATTTAAACATATGTACCTCAACTGCCACACCTACTACAGCCTTCGTTACGGCACCTTTTCGGAGCTGGCCCTGTTGCAACTCGCACAAGGGTACCAAGTGACCCAATTGGCCTTGACCGACATCAACAATACTTCGGCTTGTCTCAATTTTGTGCGGAAGGCCTCGGAATTCGGCATCAAGCCCATACTCGGCATAGATTTCAGGAACGGGGTGGACGCTTGTTTTGTGGGCATCGCCAAAAACAACGAGGGTTATCTTGAACTCAACGATTTCCTGTCGGAGCACCTTCACCAAGAGAAAAAAATACCGGATGCCGCCCCTGTTTTCCAACATTGCTATGTGATCTATCCCTTTGAAAAAGTATTGCTGAACGATCGAAATATTTTTTTGGAACATGAATTCATCGGCGTTTCCATCACCGATTTGCGTCGGTTACGATTTTCCAGACTGAAGGACCTGAAAGACAAACTGGTGGTTTTGCAGCCCGTGACTTTCCGGAACAGGCGCGATTTCAACGCGCACCGATTGCTGCGTGCCATCGATAACAATACGCTGTTGAGCAAGCTCTCCAAGACCGAGGAGGCCAGTGAGGAAGACAAAATGTTCGCCGTGCAGAACCTGGCGGCGGCCTTTTCCGACTTTTCCTTTATCCTGGAAAACACCGAACGGCTGATGAACGCCTGCAGCATCCATTTCGATTTTTCGGCGGGGCGCAGACCGCAGAACCTACAGACCTATACCGGCACAAAGGCCTCCGACGAGGCACTGCTGGAGCGGCTGTGCCAGGAAGGCCTGCCCTATCGCTATCCCGAAGGGGGAGATGCCATAACGGCGCGCTTGGAAAAAGAGCTGCAGCTCATCAAGAAGATGGACTTCGTCTCCTATTTCCTCATCAATTGGGACATTGTTTCCCATGCGCGGAAAAAGGGTTTTTTCTATGTGGGGCGTGGCAGTGGGGCCAATAGCATCGTGGCCTACCTGCTGCGCATCACCGATGTAGACCCCATCGAACTCGATCTGTACTTCGAGCGGTTCATCAATTTGTACCGAGTGAACCCGCCCGATTTCGACATCGATTTCTCGTGGAAAGATCGGGAGGAAATGACCCAATATATTTTCGACCGCTTCCCCAATGTCGCCCTTTTGGGCACCTATGTCACCTTTCAATGGCGGGGCATGGTACGGGAACTTGGAAAGGTTTTTGGCCTGCCCAAGGAAGAGATCGATGTGCTCTGCGATGGAAGCCGCCAAGGGTCTCCATTGGACGGTGTCTCTGCCCTTGTCATCAAATATACCGAGCTTTTGCAGGGCATGCCCAATTACCTGAGCATCCATGCGGGCGGGATTTTGATCACCGAAAAACCGGCACACTGGTTTTCGGCCACCCATATGCCGCCCAAGGGGTTTCCCACTACCCAGTTCGATATGGTCATTGCCGAAGATGTGGGCCTGTACAAGTTCGATATCCTGGCCCAACGCGGACTGGCCAAGATCAAGGAGGCCATGGAAATCGTGACCCAGAACCAGCCCGAAAAAGCAGGGGACATCGACATCCATGACATCAAAAAATTCAAGAAAGACCCCAAGATCAACGGTTTGATCAAAACCGCGCAATGCATGGGCTGCTTTTATGTAGAATCGCCCGCCATGCGCATGTTGCTCAAAAAATTGGAGGTCGACAACTATCTGGGGCTGGTGGCGGCCAGTTCGATCATCCGCCCCGGGGTGGCAAAGAGCGGGATGATGCGGGAGTATATTTTGCGGCATCGCGACCCGGGCAGGGCGGCCGAAAAAGCACATCCGGTAATGCTCGAAATTATGCCCGAGACCTATGGCGTGATGGTCTATCAGGAAGACGTGATCAAGGTGGCCCACTATTTTGCGGGGCTCGACCTCGGCGAGGCCGATGTATTGCGGCGCGGGATGAGCGGGAAGTTCCGTTCCCGGGAAGAGTTTCAGAAGGTAAAGGACAAATTTGTCGACAACTGCCACAAAAAAGGCTACACCGAAGTATTGATCGATGAAATATGGAATCAAGTGGCCAGTTTTGCCGGTTATGCCTTCGCCAAGGGACACTCCGCTTCCTATGCCGTGGAAAGTTACCAAACGCTGTTTTTAAGGGCGTACTTTCCTTTGGAATATATGGTGGCCGTGCTCAACAATGGGGGCGGGTTTTATCGTTCCGAATTCTACATACACGAGGCCCGCATGCTGGGAGCTACCGTGCACGCGCCCTGTATCAACAGCAGTTTTTTGGGGAACCGTATCTATGGCAAACAACTCTATTTGGGATTTGGGTATTTGAGGGATCTGGAGGCCCGTGTGGCCGACCGTATCATAAAAGACCGCTCGCTGCAGGGAAGTTTTACTTCTTTGGAAGACTTTCTCGACAGGGTGTTGATCTCGATAGAACAAGTAAGCATCCTGATCCGCATCGATGCCTTCCGGTTTACGCAGACCAATAAGCACGAACTCTTATGGAAGGCCCATTTGTTTTTGGGGAAAAGCGTGAAAGTAGACCATCCCAAATTGTTCCCCCCGAGGCAGCGCGATTTTGCGATTCCGCGGCTGCACACCACCGATATGGAAATGGCCTTTACCCAATTGGAGCTGTTGGGTTTCTGTTTGTGCAGTCCGTTCGAACTTCTGGCAGAACCCCCAAAAAACACCCATGGCAGCAGAGATCTGCAACGCTACCTGAACCGGCACATCGACATTTATGGATATTTGGTCACGGTAAAGAACACCACTACCCACAACGGAAAGCGCATGCACTTTGCCACTTTGGTCGACCAGCACGGGGAAGTCTTCGATACCGTCCTCTTCCCGCCCGTGGCGGCCCAATACTTTTTTAGGGGAAAGGGCATTTACCGTTTTTATGGAAAGGTGGTGAGCGAATTCGGCTTTTTAAGCATCGAGGTCGTAAAAATGCAGAAGCAGGATTATGTTCAAGATCCCAGGTATGCCGATATGAAAACAAGCACAAAGGCCTTCCAAGAGAAGAAATCCGTTTCAGCGGCAAATACGTTGGGGCCATCGCGGGGCGGGACCCCTTGAACTAAAAAGAGCCCGATCGCTCATGACCGGACTCTTTTACGAGAACACTATATGAAAATGAAAAAATTACGTTTGTTTTATGATTACAAGGTAAACTTACGATGCAGACTTTGGGAATTCAAATAATTGATGTGAACCCTTCGTTTTTTGTGGTGAGCGGCCCGTTTTTTGATTTTTTCGACCAAAAACATCCCCTAAGCAATACTTCAAATTCAATTATTGCGTTCTAATAATAACACCCAGGCTTGAGAACCTTATGAACCGAATAACCACCATCTTCTTAGCGGCGCTATTTTTGGTATCCTGTACCAAGGACACCGACGATGTGGTTCATGTGGAGCTCGAAGGAAAGTGGACGCTTACCAGCGCCAGCTGCTTTTGTGCTTTCGATCCCAATACCGATTTCAG
>JBATHI010000182.1:0-2257 GCA_049666645.1 Flavobacteriaceae bacterium
GGCAATTTCAGCCGTTGCTTTTTTCTTTAATCTTAAAATATTGTAAAAATTATGCAAAAATCAATACTTTTGCACAAACCAAAACTGTCCAAATGAGAGATTTGTTCGATAGGATTATAGAAAATAAGGGCCCTTTGGGAAAATGGGCATCACAAGCCGAAGGCTATTTTGTTTTCCCGAAACTGGAGGGGCCCATTTCCAATAGAATGAAATTTCAGGGCAAGGATGTTATCACATGGAGTATCAATGATTATTTGGGCTTGGCCAGTTTGCCGGAAATTAGGAAGGTAGATGCCGATGCGGCGGCTGAACATGGTGCGGCCTACCCTATGGGTGCCCGTATGATGAGTGGACATACCGATTTTCACGAACAATTGGAAAAGGAATTGGCCGCTTTTGTGAACAAGGAAGCAGCTTATCTTCTGAATTTTGGATATCAAGGGATCATGTCGGCCATCGACGCCTTGGTTTCAAAAGACGATATCATCGTTTACGATGTTGATTCGCATGCCTGTATCATCGATGGGGTGCGATTGCATATGGGGAAACGTTTTACCTTCAAGCACAATGACATTGAAAGTTTGGAAAAAAACCTGGATAGGGCAACAAAAATGGCCGAACAGACCGGGGGAGGTATCTTGGTTATTTCGGAAGGTGTTTTTGGCATGAGGGGGGAACAGGGCAAATTAAGGGAGATCGTCGCCTTAAAGAAAAAATATAACTTCAGATTGCTGGTCGATGATGCCCATGGTTTTGGAACTTTGGGAAAAACAGGAGCCGGGGCAGGTGAGGAGCAGGGCATTCAGGATGATATCGATGTATATTTTGCCACTTTCGCCAAATCAATGGCGGGAATCGGTGCCTTTTTGGCCGCAGACCAGGAAATCATCAACTATTTGAAATACAATCTACGGTCACAGATGTTCGCCAAGTCATTGCCCATGATTTACGTGAAAGGCGCATTGAAACGATTGGACATGATGCGCACCCAGCCCGAATTGAAGGCCAAATTGTGGGAAAACGTGAACGCCCTACAAAACGGACTTAAGGCCAGGGGCTTCAATATCGGAAATACAAATACCTGTGTAACCCCGGTGTATCTGAACGGTAGCATACCCGAAGCGATGGCCTTGGTGAAGGATTTAAGGGAAAATTATGGCATTTTCTGTTCCATTGTGGTATATCCAGTGATTCCCAAAGGCCTTATTTTATTGCGGATGATTCCCACCGCGACCCATACCATGGAAGACATTCAGGAAACCTTGGAAGCATTTTCAGCGATACGGGAACGGCTTGAGAACGGAACCTACAAAAGACTTTCGGCAGCCGTTGCGGCTGCAATGGGAGAATAGGAATATCTTCCCAGACAATCAGGTTATGCCAACGCTTTTCTGAAGGTTGCCCTGCGTTTATAGACCACGGGATCAAAATGTTTCCACATCTGTCGTATCGCCACATTATCTTCCAGTTCGGGCGTCCGATAACACATGTCGATCTTCTTTTTTGAGAAGGTCTTATAATATTCATTGAAAATAATCGCGGTTACGCCTTTGTTCTGATATTCCGGATGGATGCCGATAAGGTAGAAATAGACGTCTTTGTTGTTTTTTCGGGCCTTTAACAGATGGTATATTCCAAAAGGAAATAATTTACCGTTCGCTTTTTGCAATGCATTTGAATACGAGGGCATTACGATGGCAAAGGCAATCAGCTGGTCGTCCTTGTCAAGGATAAATTTAATGTATTCGGGATTGATGAAACTGAGGTATTTTCTTTTAAAATATGCCTTTTGAACCTCTGTTATCGGCACAAATGAGGAAAGACTCGAATAGGTTTCATTGAACAGATCGAACATTTTATCTGCCATGGGCATGATTTCCCTGGTTTTCGTGAAATTCACTTCCCTGAGGCCATAGCGGCGTTTGATAAGTTCGTTCAATTTGCTAAAGAGGGCCGGATCGGCATTTTTACTCGGAAACTTATTTTCCAGATAACCTTTTTCCTTCACAAAACCCAAACGTTCATAGTGGCCCACATAATAGGCGTGGTTGTACCATGTGATCATGCTCCCAATATGTTCGAATCCTTCTGTAAGCACCCCAACTTTGTCCAAATTGGAAAAGCCCACTGGGCCTTCCATAAATTCAAGGTGCTGCTCCCTGCCAATTTGTGCAACTTTTTTGATCAGGGCTTCGGAAACTTCGGTATCGTCCACAAAATCGAACCATCCGAAGCGCATTTTTTTGATCTGCTGTTG
>JBATHI010000183.1:0-7776 GCA_049666645.1 Flavobacteriaceae bacterium
GGCTCAACTATTGTTTGCTGGTTTTTTATTTTCGATCAAGCGGGATAAGGCTTCGAGCATACCATATTTTTTGATGGCGGTCAAATGGGCACTGACCGCGTCGGAAAGACCTCGGAATTGGGTCAAATCCGATTCCCAAATGGATACATTGCCTAAAACAATATGCACCATTTGGTCTAAAGATAGCGATCCGCTGTTCAATTTAATCCAATTCCCCTTAAAAAAATCAAGTGACCGTGCATCGTCTTTTAGATCTATTTTTTCGCCATTGAATTCGCCTTCATAAAATTGTATAAGGGCAGAAAACGCAAACACGATATTTTTCGGTAATTGGCCTTCCCGACTGTAAAAATCTTTAAGGGTAGGCAATAAACGGGTCACGAATTTGGAGGTACTGTTCAAGGAGATGTCGATCAGTCGATGTTTTAAAGCAGGATTCCGAAACCGATCCAGGACATCGTTGATATAGGCTTGCTTGTGATTTTCCGGAAAGGGTAGGGTGGGATTGACCTCATCTTTTAGGCAACTTTCAATAAAAGCTGACAAAAGTGGATGTTCCATGGTTTCATTGACGAACACCATTCCCGAGAGATAGGCAATGGGAACCATGGCGGTATGCGCGCCATTCAATAGACGCACCTTCATTTCCCGAAAAGGGCCGATATCGTCGACAAAAGCGACCTTTAAATCGGTTCTGTGAAACGGTAACAGCCGACGCACCGTGTTCGGTGCTTCTATGACCCAGCTATGGTATTGTTCCCCCACCACCATCAATTCATCGATGTAGCCCAGTTGGTGCTGCAATTGATTGGCATTGCCCGTAGGATACCCCGAAACAATTCGATCGACCAGGGTATTGCAAAAATGATTGGCATTGTTGACCCATGCCATGAAACCGTCACCCAATCGCCATGCTTTGGAATAATTCAAGATTGCGGTCTTTAAGGCATCGCCATTATCTTCTATGAGCTCACCGGGCATCATCACACAGCCCTTGTCGAGGTCGTTGCCAAAGTGTTGGAAACGATGGTAAAGCCAAACCGTTAATTTGGCGGGAAATTCCTTTGGTGGGGATTCTGCAAATTGATCATCAGGATTGAATTTGATGCCCGCTTCCGTGGTATTGGAGACAATAAATTGGATATCGGGATTTTTGGCCAAATCGAGGTATGCATCCCAATCTGTATAAGGATTTAGCACTTGTTGTACACAGCTCACCAGTTTGGTTTTGGTAACCAAGGTCCCATTATCGTTGCCGTTCAAGACCACCGTAAAGAGCCCGTCTTGGGAGTCAAGCCTATGGTAATCACCCTTTGAAGTAGGTTTAATAAAAACAACACCCGCATTGAAATCAGCTTGCTCGTTCAAGATTTGAACCATCCAATCGACAAAACACCGGATAAAGTTTCCGCCCCCGAATTGCATGACCTTTAAGGGAAGCACGGGATGGATAGCTATGGTTTTTCGATTGAGCGTTACCATTTTGTTATAAAGAAATGCCCCTTTTCCAAGGGATGAAATCGTCTTGGCCCAAACGCACCGCTGCCGGGACCTTCTTCCCACTGGCCACTTCAATGATATAATCCAGAAGGGCTGCGCCCATGGTCTCAATACTTTCCTCTCCCGTGATGATGGATCCCGTATTGAAATCGATAATGTCTTTCATACGTTCGCTCAGGACATTATTGCTTGAAATTTTGATGACCGGTGCCACTGGATTTCCGGTGGGGGTTCCAAGGCCCGTGGTGAAAGCAATGATGTTGCAGCCCGAACCTGCCAGGCCGGTGGTACTCTCGACATCGTTTCCAGGGGTGCACAATAGGTTCAACCCTTTTTTGGTGGTTTTTTCGGTATAATCCAATACTTCCGTGATCGGTGAGGTTCCGCCCTTCTTGGCCGCGCCTGCCGATTTCATGGCATCGGTGATCAGTCCGTCTTTAATGTTTCCAGGGGAGGGATTATTGGCAAAGGCCGAGCCTAGGGCCACGGCAGTGGCGGAATAGGTATCCATCAGATGGGCGAATTTTTGGGCGATGGGTTCCGAGTCACAGCGATTGATCAACTCCTGTTCAACCCCATTGAGTTCGGGAAACTCGGATAACATGGTGGTTGCGCCCAAGGCCACCAATAGATCGGAGGCATAGCCCAATGCCGGGTTTGCCGAAATGCCGGAAAAACCATCGGAACCACCACATTCAAGTCCCAGTACCAATTGGTTCAAAGGGGCCGGGCTTCGTCTTGTTTTGTCCGCCTCGATCAATCCCAAAAATGTTTTTTTAACGGCTTCTTCGATAAAATGTCGCTCGCTCGCACTTTTTTGCTGTTCGAGGATAAAAAGCGGTTTCGAAAAGTTGGGGTTTCTTTTTTTGATACCTTCTTCCACATTTTTTACCTCCGCGTTCTGGCATCCAAGGCTCAATATCGTCGCCCCAGCCACGTTTGGATTGGTAATGTACCCCGCCAGCAGGCTGCATAGCGATTCAGAATCGAGCCGAAAGCCACCACAACCACCTTCATGGGTCAGGAATTTGATGCCATCGACATTTGGAAAAGTCCTGTTCTGTTTGATTTCTTCAGGGGTACGGATCAAAGTTGCGCCGAGAAGTTCCTCGGTCGTAGCACCATTTTTATATTGCCGCACCAAAGTCTCGGTATCAACTACATAATCACTGTTCGATTGATAGCCCAAGGCCTTGAGTAGGGCAGCCTTCAATACTTCAACATTTCGGTTTTCGCAGAATACCATGGGAATCACCAGCCAATAATTTGCCGTTCCCACGCTGCCATCGGTACGGTGGTATCCATCAAAGGTGCTGTTTTTCCATTTGTCGATATCGGGTGCCTTCCAGGATGTCTTTTCCTTGCCCACGGTGTATTCCGAAGCGGCGTGGACCACATTTTCGGTAGTGATCGTTTCCCCTTGTCGGATGGGCCGTATGGCTTTGCCCACAAGGGTACCGTACATGACGACCTCATCGCCTGGGGCCAGCTCCACAGTCGTGAATTTATGCTTGGCACGGGTAAGGCCCACCAAATTGAAAATTGTGCCATTATGGTGAATGGACGTTCCTTCGGAAAGGTCCTGTAAAGCTGCCAAAACGTTGTCGTTTGGATGTATTTGTAAGAATTGTTGTGCCATTGGTTGTGTGCTGTTTATTTCCGAACAATAAAGACTAAAAAGCGACCATCGCCTTGATCACCCCGCTGGAAGCCTCCAACCATCGATCAAAGTTTTTGATCATTTCGCCGAAGTGAACTTGGTGGGTGACATACGCCTGTACCGGAAAATCTCCTTTTTGCAACATCGAGATCACTTGTTCAAAATCGGCCATGGTCGCATTTCGGCTACAGCGTATGGTGGCTTCCTTGGCATGTATGGCCGGATGGTGAAAAGTAAGATCGCCCTTGGAAAGCCCCACCAGAACATAGCTGCCACCATGCGCCATAAAGCTTGGTCCCGATTCCAAGGCGCCCTTATGACCGGTCGCGTCAAAAACCACTTGGGCCAGATCGCCATTGGTGATCGATTTGATTTCGTCCTGCACCCCGGTACCGCTCAAAACGGTATGTGCGATTCCAATCTCATTTTTGACAAAATCAAGGCGCTGTGCGTTCGTGTCGACCGCGATGACTATTGCCCCCTCGAGTTGCGCGAGTTTCATGATGCCTATTCCTATCGGACCGCAGCCAATGACCACCACTGTATCGCCATTGGTCAGGGAAGCCCTTTTAACGGAGTGGGCACCGATGGCCAAAGGTTCAACCAGGGCCATTTCAACATCGCTCAAATTTTTGGCCGGCACCAAAAGTTCAATGGGTACGTTAAGCAGTTCCTGCATCCCACCATCGGTATGGATGCCCAAAACCTTGAGGCTGGTGCAGCAATTCGTTTTCCCGTTCCTGCAGGCGATACATTGATTACAGCTCAAGTAAGGCATGACCACCACATGATCACCTGGTTTTATTTTTTTGGGATTGTCTTCAATTTCCAACACCTCCACGGCCAACTCATGCCCCAGTATTCTAGGATAGGTGAAAAAGGCCTGATTACCTTGATAGGCATGGAGGTCGGTACCGCAAATCCCGACTTGTCGGATCTTGACAAGGGCTTCGCCTTGTTTTCTAATGGGCGCTTCCTTTTCCTTGAGTAGGAACTGCCCGGGCTTTTCACAAACGATATATTTCATCCTATTGATAAAAATACAATTTTGAATGCTTAAATTTGGGAATACAGGATTTAAAATTAAGGGTATGGTAACGATAAATGATTTGGCAGATCACCACGGACTTATTTCGGATATTTTTCAATGGCCGAAGTCTCGGGAGGCATGGGAACAATATCGTTTAACCGATGATCAGGTGGCTCATTTTCATGAAAATGGCTATTTGTCCGGCATTAAATTATTGGATGAAAACCAAGTTGAGCACCTTCGAAAGGAACTGGAAGAGGTGATGGACCCGGACCATCCGGCCCATGATTTGTTTTATGAATTCCATAGCAACGAGTCAGAGAATCCCGATGCGGTCTTGTTTCATTCCTTGGGGCATTGGCGTATCACGCCCGGGTTTCACGATGTGCTTTGGAATCCGGCCTTTGTAATGGCAGCACATCAACTCCTCGGGAACAAACCGGTGCGTTTCTGGCACGATCAATTGTTCTGCAAACCCGCCAAACATGGCGGCGTGGTAGCCTGGCACCAAGATTATTCCTATTGGACGCGTACCATCGCCATGCAGCACTTGACCTGCTGGACCGGACTTGATGATGCCACCAAGGAAAATGGATGTCTGCATTATGTTCCTAAAAGCCATAAATGGGGATTGTTGGACGCTCCTTCACTGGCAGGAGATATGGACGGCTTAATGGCCTATTTGACGGAGGAACAAAAGGCCGATTTCAAACCGGTGGCCATTGAATTGAAAAAAGGGCATGCCGCTTTTCACCACCCTTTGTTGGTGCATGGTTCTTATGAAAACAAGTCCGAGATGAGCCGCCGGGCTTTTGTGCTCAACGTATTTGCCGATGGCACAGTGAGCAATACCGATGAGGAACTCTTGGCCGGCGTGCCGATCATTCGCAAAGGCAAGAAAATGGAGGGTAAATTTTTCCCATTGTTGTATCCATAAATAGGAAGGTCAAGGGCAAAGGGCTTAAAACTGTAGTCCACAAAAAACAAAACGATGACAATAAGGAAATCACTTTGGATAGGTATTTTAGTCACCTTTATCTTTTTGGAGGCTTGCAAGGAGGCCCCGAAACAGGAAAAAAGGGAAGGGAATGACATTTCAGCTGCCTTTTCCATTGAGGTTTTGGATGATGAAGCCCTGGCAATCATTGACCCAAAGTCGAAGATCGAAATCCTGGCCAGCGGTTTTAAATGGACGGAAGGTCCTTTATGGGTGCCCTCCGGTAATTATTTGTTGTTCTCGGATATCCCGAACAATAAGGTGTTCAAATGGGACGCTAAACGCGATACGACCACTTATCTGGAGCCTTCCGGATTTACCGGCAGTAATTTTACTGGGGAGGAACCCGGTTCCAATGGCTTATTGTTGAATCCGGATGGGGAATTGGTTTTGATGCAGCACGGTGATAGGCGGGTTGCAAAAATGAATGCCACCTTGGAAAACCCCCAAGCAAATTTCACCACTTTGGTTGATCGCTTTGAAGGCAAAAGACTGAACAGTCCCAATGATGGAATTTATGACAAGGCAGGTAACTTGTATTTTACAGATCCGCCATACGGACTTCCAAAGGGGATGGACGACCCCAACAAAGAACTCGATTTTCAAGGCGTATACTGTTATTTGGCTTCAGGCGAACTCGTTTTGGTGGATCGACTTACCAGACCCAATGGAATTGCCCTTTCTCCGGAGCAAAACGTTTTATACGTCGCAGTTTCGGATCCCCAGCATGCCGTATGGTATGCCTATGACCTGATTTCGCCCGGACAGGTCGAAAACAAAAGGCTTTTGCATGATGTTACCGAATGGGTCGAGAAACCAGATCAACCGGGTCTCCCTGATGGGATGAAGGTGAACCACAAGGGCTATTTATTTGCCACTGGCCCTGGTGGCATTTGGATTTTTGATCCGAACGGGAAGGCATTGGCCCGTATTTATACCGGCCAGGCTACCGCCAATTGCGCCTTTACCCCAGATCAAAAGACCTTATTTATGACTGCAGACGACTACTTGCTTTCGGTGAATTTAAAATAGCCCCTTTGTCTTATGGTTTGCCCTAAGATGACCTAATTGAAGCCAATTGATATCGGGCCTCGTCAAAAATATTCATTCCAATGCTTTTGCGATGGCCGCTTCCAACATGGGTTCCATCACTTGATATCCTTCGACCGTGGGATGTACCCCATCTTCAGCATAATTTTTGGGCAAACCGTTTTTTGAATCTGCCATGGCGGTAAAATAATCGAGGTACACAAACCCGTTTTCCATGGCATAATCTTGGATCAACTTGTTCAGGGCTACGATCTTGCCGGCAGGTTCCATACCGGGCTTCCATGGATAGTCATAGGCGGGCAGGGTAGAGGAGAGCACTACCTTTATGCCGTGGGCATGCGCCAGTTCGGCCATCGATTTTATATTGTCGGCTATCATTGCTATGGTCGAAGGTCCCGTATTTCCGGCAATATCATTGGTGCCGGCCAAGATGACGACGACCTTTGGATGCAGATCGATCACATCTTGGCGAAAACGCAATAGCATCTGAGGGGTAGTCTGGCCACTGATGCCCCTGTTGACATAAGGTTTTCCCTCAAAAAATTCTGGTCTTTTGTTCAGCCAACCAATGGTAATCGAATTTCCCATAAACACCACACGGTTTTCGTCGGCTTTCGGGGCCTGTAGTTTTTCCTTGGCTTCCCTAAATTGTTCAAGATTGGGCCAGTCTTGTGCGTTGATGATGCTCAAAGTTCCGAAGGTAAAGGCCAAGGTCATCAATATTGTTTTAATTTTTTTCATAACTATCCGTTTTTTGGTATTCCTTAAAATATCCGATCGAAATCTTCTTTCATTGCGTTGTTCATATCACTGTCATCTCAGTCCTAACCATTTTCTAGATCACATAAAACCTGGGCCTCTGGCCAGTCATGGCCGTGATTTTTTGGAAAAGATTTACTTCATCATCGCTAAGGAGACCCTGCTCCGAGCATAAAATTGCCTAGGTCTTCCGAGCCCCACTAATTTTAACGTGTGGGGTCCTTGTTATTTAATCAGCAGGGGAATGGAGAAGTTCCATTCCCGTGGAAGATCTGGGGAGAAAACCCAGCCAGCCTTTTGCGTTGGAGTCTTCCTCAAGTTCAAGGTACTTTCCAAAATCTTCGTTTTTGAGGTGGAGCCCTAAAAAAGCGGTCACAAAATGTTGATTGATATTGTTGAGACGGCGTTCATCCCATGACGGCTCTGCATATCTATAGTACTCATCCAACGGCAGTCCCGGGGCCAAAGACTCCACTGGCGGAGGGTTGGGCGCAACATTATGGCGCGCATTGCGATAGGTGAGCAAATAGCGGTCGGCATTGCGGGTGCCCGTATAAATTGCCTTGATGCCCTTTTCGTAACCCGAAATATCGTCTTGGCTTCCGGCCACAAAAAAAGTAGGTGTTTTGAGACCTAGAAGCCCTTCCGAATCCCATACGCCGCGCTCCATGCCCCAAGGGGCAAATGCAATGACCGCCTTTATTCTTTGATCTTGCCCCCCCTTGTAATTTGGATTGTCGGCCGTAAGTATTTCGATCGCTTTGCTACCCCCTGTCATCC
>JBATHI010000184.1:0-3122 GCA_049666645.1 Flavobacteriaceae bacterium
CGATTTTCATAAAATGCATTGATTTCCTTCTACCAAAATCAAAACATTGCCTACAAACCGAGGCAAGAGAAAGACGGCCCATTATGGGTCGTCTTTCATTTATCGAATTTTGGCTTTATATTTAGGAAATGTAAAGTGCGATCAGTAACAGTGCAGCAATCGATAGTTTCACCAAACGGAAGGATCGTTTCCGCCAATAATCACAAAACAACCTATCACAAAATCAAAATCCATGACCACAAGACGAAATTTTATTAAAAAGACCACCGTGGGCACGGCGGCAGTGACCTTGGGAAGCCTTGGCTTGCCCAGTATGGGCTATGCCAATATCTTGGGGGCGAACGACCGGATCAATTGTGCCACCATCGGTATCAATGGAAGGGGCAAGGCCCATGTGGCAGCAATCCATGCCGATCCCAATGCCAACATATTATATACCTGTGACGTAGACGACCTCATCTTGGAAGCGCACAATGCCTGGTGCCAGGAGCGTATCGGTTACGTGCCGAAAGTGGAAAAAGATTTCAGAAAAATTTTGGAAGACAAGGAGGTTGATGCCATTTTCATAGCCACGCCCGAACATTGGCATGCCCCCATGGCGATCATGGCCATGCAGGCGGGCAAACATGTATATGTGGAAAAACCCTGCAGCCATAATGCCCATGAAACCGACTTGTTGACCGCTGCCCAAAGGAAATATAAAAAAAAGGTGCAAATGGGGAACCAGCAACGGTCCGCGGAAACCTCCATTTCCGCCATCAAGGACATCCGGGAAGGCATTATCGGCGAGGTGTACAAGGGGGAAGCCTACTATTCGAACAACCGAGGTTCGATCGGTATCGGCAATAAAATTCCCGTGCCTTCGACCCTTGATTGGGAACTATGGCAAGGTCCGGCCCCAAGGGAGGATTATAGGGATAACGTCCATGCCTATAACTGGCATTGGTTCAGAACATGGGGCACCGGGGAACTGCACAACAATGGCACCCACGAAATAGATATGTGCCGCTGGGCCCTCGGCGTGGATCTTCCCCTCAGCGTTGCCTCCTTTGGCGGCAAGTACACTTATGACGATGATTGGCAGTTTCCGGACAACCAACAGGTGACCTTTCAATTCGCGAACGACAAGTTCATCACCTGGACGGGCCATAGCAGGGGGGTCATGAAACCGGAAAGGCCAGGGCGGGGCATCACCATATATGGCAGCAAGGGCTCCATTCAAATGGACCGGAACTTTTACAAGCTGTACGACCTTCAGGGAAATCCCATCAAATTCGAATTCGAAAGGGCCGCCAGCGCCACTACCGATACCAGGGGAGAAGGCCAATTGGATGTAAACCATGTGGCCAATTTCTTCGATGCGATCCGAAAGGACACGGCATTGAATGCCGAAATAAACGATGCCAGCATTTCGACTATGTTATGCCATTTGGGAAATATGGCTCAGGATACCGGGGAGATGTTGAAAATAAACCCGACCGATGGAAAAGTCATGAACAGTGAAAAAGCCATGGCCCTTTGGAAAAGGGAATATGCCAAAGGCTGGGAACCCAAAGTATAGCAGGTCCAAATGACTTTTACGAATAATTAATGATTTCGACGCCACTGCTTGAACAGGCTTGGTCAATAAAAAATAATTTTTATGAAAAGAAGGGAATTTGTGGTCAAAGGAAGTTTGGCCACGGCGGCCTTGGGCTCTACATCCATGGCCCTGGGGAAGGTATTTGCGCGTGGTCAAAATGACACCCTTCGAATAGGGATCATCGGCACCGGAGATCGCGGTAGTGGCTTGATCCATTTCATCGACCAGATCGATCGGTTCGAAGTGGCGGCCTGTTGCGATATCCTGCCTTTCCGACTGGAAAAAGCGCTTCAAAGCGTGGCGGGCGGCAAGGCTGAGGGATACAAAGACTACCGGAAAATGCTGGAAAACAAAGATCTTGATGCCATTTTGGTGGCAACCCCTTTCAACACCCATTCCAAGATTGCCCTAGACGCACTCGATGCGGGTAAACATGTTTATTGTGAAAAAACCATGGCCAAAGGTCTTGATGGCATCATCCCCTTGGTGGAACGGGCCAAAGCTTCGAAACAGATTTTCCAAACCGGCCACCAATACCATAGCTCCCGGCTCTATACCCACGTGGTCGATTTGATAAAAAATGGTAAAGTGGGCAAGATCACCGCCTTCGAATGTCAATGGAATCGGAACGGGGATTGGCGCCGTCCGGTAGCCGACCCTGCCTTGGAGCGATTGATCAATTGGCGCATGTACCGCGAATTTTCTGGCGGATTGGTGTCCGAACTTTGTTCGCATCAGATCGATTTTGTGAACTGGGTCACCGGCGAAGTGCCTGAAAGCGTGATAGGTGTCGGGGGTATCGATTACTGGAAGGATGGTCGGGAAACCTATGACAATGTACACCTGATCTATAGCTATCCCAATGGGGTGAAAGCAAAGTTTAGCTGTTTGACCAGCAATGCCCGTGATGATTATAAAATCAAGGTGTTGGGCGATAAGGGCACCCTGATCCTGGATTATACCAGAGCCTGGTTCTATCCCGAGGGCGGTTATCAAAAAGAAACCGGAACGGTAGACGGCGTAGCAGGGGCCACCGTTCCTTGGGAACAAGGGAAGGGCATCCCTGTTGAAGTAAAGCACGAAGATCCTAGCAAACAGGCCCTAATCGATTTTAGAGATCATGTAATCAATGGCAGTGAACCGATCTCCAATGTGGTTACCGGAGCCAAGGCCGCCCTCTGTGTTCAAATGGGACTTGATGCCATGCACAACGATACCATGATACGTTGGAACGATTCGCTTACATTATAAGGAATCATTGCAGCCCACACCACCGTTGAAGCCCATTTTGGCACCAAACAAAACAATAAATCACTATATTTAGGCTGAATATGTCGACCCCAAGACTTATCACCTATGAAAAAAACAGTAACGCTATGTTGCCTGTTCCTGCTATTTTGTTGCAGCAAGGCACACCAAAAAAAAGACCACCAGCTCATTGAGGTCAAAAAGACCGATCGACCTCCTACCCTGGATGGCAAAGCTACAGAACCCATATGGGACAAGGTGCCTTGGCACGCCATAGATCAGAACTGGCTGG
>JBATHI010000185.1:0-15563 GCA_049666645.1 Flavobacteriaceae bacterium
GGCCTATACCCTGCTCGATGAAATTATTTCCGGTGCCACACAACAGGATTTTCCTACTTATTTCAATGCCAAAATCAGGAACAAGATCGGAATGCAGGGCGCATGGATCCAAACAGGCTACCTGAACCTCTATTTTAGCAATGCCCGCAGTATGGCACGATTCGGGCTGTTGAACCTCAATAAGGGCAGATGGGACCAAACCCCGATCGTGGAAGATCAAGGGTTTTTTACCATGGCCACCACCACTTCCCAAGACCTCAACGAAGCTTATGGATTTCTATACTGGCTGAACGGAAAGGATAACTATAAGGTCCCAGGGTCGGAAGAATTGTTCTTGGGAAAACTGATGCCTGCGGCACCCGATGACCTATATGCCGGATTGGGCGCCTTCGATCAAAAGTTACATATTGTGCCCAGCAAAGGCCTGGTCATCGTTCGCTTAGGCGATTCGGCCAATAGCGATGAATTGGGCCCGACTACCTTCGACAATGAACTCTGGGAAAAAATCAACGCACTGATCGAATAGTTATTGGGTTTGTGCATTTTGCTTTAAATCATAGCCAACGAAAAGCACCGGAAACCATTACCGCCTATTTTAGTCTTTGGACGGCATTAATCGGGTTTTCCATAAGTCGATATTTTTTTGGTTCATCCTAACAAATTCATCCTTGCCTTCGGTCGCTGCCAGGGATAAAGACTTCTTGGCGGAGTCGATTGCGGCACTATAATCTGCCACCGCGGCCTCCAACAATGATTTAATGCGATGGAAATAGTAGGTATCACCTCCCAGTTCCAAAGCCTTGTTCACATAAGCCAAGGCAATCGGATGGTCAAGTCCCTGTTCCTGTAAAAACCGCGCCGCTTCATAATAGGTCTGGGCAGTGGGGTCTTTTTTGATTCGATTGGCTATGGCCGCCAACATTCTGGAATTCGTATCCAAGCCTAACGGAATCTCAATTTTCGTGTTTTCCCAACAAAGCACCAACTTCACCGATTGATATTGCAGCTCTTCAAAAGAAATCAGCAAATTTTCCTGTGTAAAAGGAATTGGTTCGGGTTTGACCGTCACCCTAAATACGTCTTCCTTCGGGTCGTAGGCATCCCTGCCATCGCCCCAGTGCTGCGTATTTTTGTGAAAGGCGATTTGCCAATCGCTTTCTTCGGGAAAGGCATAGATTGCATAGGTGCCCTTTGGGAGTGAATGGCCCTGGATGTTTAAGGTGGTACTGGTGCTGAACTTGGTCGACTCATTGGCGCCGACCCTCCAAATACGGCCATAGGGCACCAGATCGCCAAATATTTTTCTGTTGTTCACCGCGGGACGCGAATATTGCACTTCAAGTGTATCGAGCCCCACTACTTGAAGGGTCATCGAAAACGGACTCGCTTTTGGGTGCACCAATTGACCTTGAACAAAGAAAGGAAGCACGAACAATGTTATGAGCGATAATTTCTTCAAGCCCGGTTGCTGAAAAATGAGTCGACGAATTCGTATTTGTTGAAAACCTGAAGGTCTTCAAGGCCCTCTCCCACGCCGATATACTTTACGGGAATCTGAAATTGATCTGAAATCCCGATGACCACGCCCCCTTTGGCGGTGCCGTCCAATTTCGTCACGGCCAAAGAGGTCACTTCTGTCGCTTTGGTAAACTGCTTGGCTTGTTCGAAAGCGTTCTGTCCGGTGGATCCGTCCAAAACCAACATCACGTCGTGAGGGGTGTTCGGCACGACCTTCTGCATCACCCGTTTTACCTTGCTCAGTTCGTTCATCAAGTTTACCTTGTTGTGAAGGCGGCCCGCCGTATCGATGATCACCACATCGGCGCCTTGTGTCAGCGCTGAACTTAAGGTATCGAATGCCACGGATGCGGGGTCGCTGCCCATTTTTTGTTTGATGATGGCTACCCCTACCCGATCGGCCCAAACCTGAAGTTGGTCGATGGCGGCGGCACGAAAGGTATCGGCGGCGCCCAATACTACCTTATAGCCTTGGTTCTTATACTGGTGCGCCAATTTGCCGATGGTAGTGGTCTTGCCCACTCCATTGACCCCAACGACCATGATCACATAGGGTTTTAGACCTGTGGGAATACTTACATCGGTCGCCTCCCCTACGTTCGTCTCCGAAAGCAGGCCCGCAATCTCTTCCCTAAGTATCTGATTGAGTTCATCGGTGCCCAAATATTTGTCCTTCGCCACTCTTGCCTCTATACGCCCGATGATCTTTAAGGTGGTATCGACCCCCACATCGGAAGATACCAATACCTCTTCAAGATTATCAAGTACCTCGTCGTCGACCTTCGATTTTCCCGCTACCGCCTTGTTGAGTTTGGAAAAAAAGCTGGTTTTCGTTTTCTCCAGACCTTTATCAAGATTTTCCTTTTTCTTTGAAGAGAAAATATTTTTGAATAGGCTCATGTGCTCCCTAAAATTTTAATGTCCTTAAAGATATATAAAATAAAAAAAGCTACTTTCTTTCGAGAGTAGCTTTTAAAAGTAAACTTATGTTACTTATTTTTTTGACAACCAGGCGTCGACCAATTCAGGCGGCATTACCGCTTCGGAGAAGGTATAGGCACCTGTTTTGGGAGACTTCACCATTTTGATGGCCTTGGTCAACCTTTTTGAACTTGTCTGTAAACTTGCTACCGTTTTCTTTGCCATGACGTACTACTTTATTTCTTTGTGAACGGTCACCCTTCTAAGCACCGGATTATACTTTTTAATCTCCATTCGCTCTGGAGTATTCTTTTTGTTTTTGGTAGTGATATAACGGGAAGTACCGCCAACGCCAGAGTCTTTATGCTCTGTACATTCCAAAATTACCTGAACCCTATTTCCTTTTTTTGCCATTATCGTTGCTTTTTGGGGATTATTTTACCAATCCTTGTGCTTTTGCCTCCTTTAAAACAGCGGCAATACCTTTCTTGTTGATGGTTTTGAGTCCTTTGGCGGAAACCTTTAAAGTAACCCAACGGTCTTCCTCAGGAATGAAAAAACGCTTTTTGGAAAGATTGACGTCAAATCTCCTTCTGGTCTTATTGATGGAAAACGATACATTGTTCCCGAACATCGACCTTTTACCAGTAATTTCACAAACTTTTGACATTACGCTGATTTTTTTAAACAGGATGCAAATTTATATCATTTTTGCGTGATGGACAACATTCTGGTTCAGATTTTTGAAATTTCTTTTTGCAAGAGTTCGAGGGCTTTATGAACCGTTTTTTGCACGATGCGTTCCCGATTGGATCCCATGACAAACCGCTGTGTATAGGTACCTGTCGGAGCGGAAACGGCAATAATCACAGTGCCCACCTCCTCGTCGGAATCCCCTTTGGCAGGGCCCGCGTTCCCAGTAGTGGCAATTGAAAAATCGGTCTTGAACAAATTCCTTGCGTTTTGTGCCATCACCATGGCCACTTCTTCACTTACCACCGAATGTTTTGCTATCAAACTCTGCGGCACTTCCAGGACCTCGATCTTGGTTTGGGTGGCATAGGCCACCACGCTGCCCTTGAAATATGCCGAGGCACCGGGAACCGAAGTGATGGTCTGGGCAATCTTACCGCCAGTGAAGCTTTCCGCCGTCGACAAGGTCATTTGTTTTGTCGTGAGCCATTTTCCGATCAGGGCTTCCAGGGTTTCATCCTCTTCAACCCCGTACAGGATGTCTTGTATCAAGGGATATAGGGCAACGCTCGCCTCGGAGATGGCCGTTTCCAATACTTCCCTATTCGGACCTTTGGCGCTCAGCCTCAACCTTACTTTCCCAAAACTGGGCAAATAGGCCAATTTTAAAAATTCTGGCAGATGTTCTTCCCAATATTCTATCCTTTCGGCAATGGCGCTTTCCCCCAGTCCATAGGTAATCAAAGTTTTATGAATGATATAGGGCCGTTCGAACGTCTTGGTGATTTTTGGGATGACCTGATCTGTCATCAGTGCCATCATTTCATAGGGTATCCCTGGAAGTGATACATAAATGGTGCCCCCTTCAGAGAACCACATCCCCGGTGCGGTGCCATTGGCGTTGTGCAACACGGTAGCCTTGGAAGGCACCAAGGCCTGTTTTCTGTTCACATCGGATATGGGCGTGCTGATATACTTGGAGAACAATTGTTCCACATGTTGCAAGACCACGCCGTTCTCGACCAACACATCGTCAAAAAAAGTGCAAAAGGTATGTTTGGTGATATCGTCTTTGGTAGGACCCAGGCCCCCTGTGCAAATAACGATGTCAACGTTCCGTCCAGCTTCCGTCAAGGCTTTTAAAATATGTTGTTGTTCATCCTGGACCGAAGTGATCTGAAAAACGGAAATGCCTATGCCATTGAGCTGCTTCGCAATAAATGCAGAGTTGGTGTCAATCACTTGGCCAATGAGGATTTCATCGCCAATGGTAATGATTTCTGCCAGCATTATAGATCGAAATCCTTTTTGAGCTCCGATACCACTTGCGCGATATCCTTTTTAAGTATGGGAAATATTTTTTTGATTTCGGCGAAGTTCGCCTCATTTTTTCCCAGCGTCTCTATTTCCAAGGCTGCCGCCCTGGTCTGTTCCATGCCCAGTAAATCGACATTCGGCTTGATCTTGTGGGCAAGCTTGTAGACCTGTTCGAAGTCTTTTGCTTCCAGGGCGCTTTCCAATTGTTGCAAATCATGGGGCACCTCCTCCAAAAAGACCGAGATTACCGAATGCACGAATTCTTCGTCCCCATCGGCCATCTCATTAATTTTCATCAAGCTATAAATCATCACCTTATTTTTAAAGAAAACATTTCGTGCCCCTCCAATATGCCCGAAAGATAGTCATTTGGCTTTATTTTACCAACCCCTTCCGGGGTGCCCGTAAAAAGCACATCGCCCTTTTTTAGGGTAAAAAATTTTGAAACGTAGGCCAAGAGCTCGTCAATCTTCCAGAGCATCTGGCCCGTATTTCCATGTTGTACAGTTTCCCCATTTTTAAGTAGGGAGAATTCGATCCGGTCCACCTCTTTGAACGCTGTCTTCGGAAGCCATTTCCCAATGACCGCCGATCCGTCAAAACCCTTTGCCTTTTCCCAAGGCAGGCCCTTTTCCTTCAATTTGGTCTGCAGGTCCCTCGCGGTAAAATCGATTCCCAATCCTATCTCCTCATAATAGGTGTGGGCAAATTTTGGGTCGATATGTTTGCCCACTTTCTTGATCTTCACCAATACCTCCACCTCATAGTGCACCTCTTCCGTAAAGTCAGGGATGAAGAAATCGTGTTCCCTGGGCAGAACGGCCGAATCGGGTTTGATGAACACCACAGGGTCGGAAGGCCTTTCGTTGGCCAGTTCGTTGATGTGCTCCGTATAGTTACGGCCTATGCAAATGATTTTCATGCTTATCTCTTTTTTGCCGGTTCGCGACCCGTTTTCCGCCCAGGGCAAAAACGAACATCCTGGGTTGCCTACCCCAACTTGTTGTTGAGCTTGCTCAATTTGATCTGGGTCAATACCTTTTTGGTATATAATGGAAAGTCGGCATTGATGATCCACCCAAAATAACCTGGCTCATTATCGAGCACATCCAGGACCTTTTTGCCCTTGTGCTTGCCAAAGGCGAATATTTCGTTATTTTCCTCATCCATAGCGATAAATCCGGCAAAATCGACGAATTGTCGGTGCGTGGAAAATTCCGCCAGTTTTTTGACATTGTTTTCCAATTCGGGATATCGCTCCAACTGCCCGAGCAATACCTCATAGGTGGCCAGGGTATCGGCTTCTGCACTATGGGCATTGCTCAAATCCTTATCGCAATAAAACTTGTAGGCGGCCTCGAGCGTTCTTTTTTCCATTTTGTGAAAAATGGTCTGCACATCGATGGAGACCGTATTCTTCATATCAAAGTCGATGTCTACCCGCAAAAGTTCTTCCGCCAATAACGGAATATCGAAACGATCTGAATTGAACCCTCCCAGATCGCTGTCCTTGATCAATTTATAAACTTCCTTTGAAATCTGCCGGAAGGTGGGCTCGTTTGCCACTTTTTCATCGCTGATACCATGTACCGCGGTAGAAGCTTCAGGAATGGGCATCTCAGGATTGACCAACCAGGTCTTCGACTCCCGGTTACCGTTGGGATAGATCTTCAAAATGGAGATTTCTACGATTTTATCCTTGGCCACGTTCGTTCCCGTGGTTTCCAGATCAAAAAAACAAATGGGTCTCGTTAGCTTTAATTCCATGCCGAAGGGTTTCAGCAAAGATACTTTTTAGAGGAGTCCGGTGAAACGATATTGAAAGATATTTGCCTGCCGATGATGTTTAGATCATAACCCCTAACATTCTACCTAGGCCGATTTTTTGAGTTTGGTGGGAAAAGGTCGGTAGGCATAGTAATGCAGTACCTCTGCCAGCGCCATTTGCAAGGCCTTGTTGATCGGCACGATGGTATTGCCCAATCTAAAATCGATTTGGGCAAGTCTTTTGTAATGGTCTGAAAAAATGGGTATCGAAAGCCCGTTGTTGATGGCTTCGACAGTGGCTTGGTAGTCTCCCTGCTGATTTTCCTTGATGATGTTGCAGGTAGCCAAACGGAGTTGCCCTATTTTATCACGCCCAGCCGCATAACCGAACAAGCGGCATATCAGCCCGCGATGGGCGTACTCGGAACACCTGCCCTTGCTTAAATCGACCAGCGACAACTTAGTAAAAAGTATGCAGATGCTGCTTGGCGATTTTTTCACCCGATCGAGCGCTTCCAGGGCACGGCCCTCTAAAAATTGTTGGAAGGCCCAAGGCAAAAACTCCAATGGAGAGGCCTCAATATCGGGTTTGGTGCAGCATTTACCACAGCCTGCGATGCAATGCAGCTTTGTGGTCGATTGAAATTGGGCGATTTCCTTATCAAGTCGGGCATATAGCAATTCAACCGACCTTACCCTCCGAGCTATGGACATAAATTTTTGCGCAAATGTACGTTAGAAAATGTTTTACAGACCAGCTATTTATACCGGGCAAAATGGCCCTCGATTTTAAGGTCTAACCTTAGGCTGGAACTGGCTTGCAGCAAACCCATGAATCGATTGCCCGATCGAAGTTTAGATTTCCCTATTCACGTCCCAAGCCTCCAAATAGTCGGCCACGGCCTTGGCGAACATACTGCCCAAGGCCCCGTTGACCACCCTGTGGTCATAGCTGTGGGAGAGGAACATCTTGCTGCGGATGCCGATAAAATCGCCCTCGCTGGTTTCAATGACCGAGGGTATCTTTCTTATGGCCCCCAAGGCAAGGATGCCTACCTGTGGTTGGTTGATGATCGGGGTTCCAAAAACGCTGCCGAAGGTTCCCACATTGGTGACGGTATAGGTGCCGTCTTTCACTTCGTCAGGTTTTAATTGGTTTTTACGCGCCCGCTCGGCCAGGTCGTTCACCACTTTGGCCATGCCCACCATGTTCAACCGATCCGCATTTTTGATGACGGGAACAATGAGGTTGCCATCGGGCAGTGCCGCGGCCATCCCTATATTGATGTTTTTCTTCTTGATGATCTTATCCCCGTCTACGGAGATGTTCATCATTGGGTATTTTTTCAATGCGTTTGCCACCGCCTCCAGGAATACAGGGGTAAAGGTCAATTTTTCACCTTCCCTTTTTTCAAAACCGTCTTTGACCCGGTTGCGCCATTGCACCACCTTGGTGACATCGACCTCGATGAAGCTCTGTACATGGGCCGATGTTGAAACACTGGCTACCATATGCTGGGCGATCAATTTGCCCATCCTGCCCATTTCAATGACTTCATCATTTCCGGAAACAA
Organism: Flavobacteriaceae bacterium; assembly: GCA_049666645.1. Classification (GTDB taxonomy): domain Bacteria; phylum Bacteroidota; class Bacteroidia; order Flavobacteriales; family Flavobacteriaceae; genus Pelagihabitans. The sequence continues at coordinate 7,791 of JBATHI010000185.1, forward strand.
ACACCGTGGATACCCGTTCCTTCTCCACTTCGGACTTTATGGCTTGGGCAACGACCGTTTCAGGGGCGATGGCCTTGGGTTGTTCTTCAGTGGCTTGCGGACTTGCCTTTCCGCTGGCCACATAGTCCAAAATATCGTTTTTGGTCACACGGCCTTCTTTTCCGGTACCGGTAATGGTATCGAGTTCGGCGATGGTGATTCCCTCTTCCTTGGCAATATTTCTTACCAGTGGCGAATAAAAACGGTCGGAAGTCCGGTTTTCGGCCTGTGGGGCCGCAACCGTTTCCTTCACCTTTTCCATGCCTTCTGCCAATTGGGCCGATGTTTGTTCGGAATCGGCATCGGTTTCCGGAACCGCTACCGGTCGTCGTTCTATAGCGACCTCAGGTTTAGTTTCCTGTTGAACACTGCTGTTGACTTCGATAATGGCGATGGTCTCCCCTACCTTGATGACATCATCAACTTTAAAAAGTTTTTCGACCAAAACGCCTTCCACTTCACTGGGCACCTCCGAATCGACCTTATCGGTGGCAATCTCCAAGACCGGCTCATCGAGGGTAATCGCATCACCGACTTCTTTGAGCCAAGAGGTTAAGGTGGCCTCGGCAACACTTTCTCCCATACGGGGCAATTTCAATTCAAACTTTGACATATCCTTATTTTATATGTACTAAATGGAATTTTCGTTGCAAAAATACTAAATATTCGATGTTTTATCTGAACTTATTGTAGGAAGCACCTTTTCTTAGTTCGCTTTTAGGGAGCCCTCGAACGGAATTCGGTTCAGGATACTTCTTCCAAGGGTTACCTCATCGGCATATTCGAGTTCATCGCCTACGGCGATACCCCTGGCAATGGTGGAGGTGTTGATATCGAGTCCCGAGAGCTGTTTATAAATATAAAAATTGGTGGTATCCCCTTCCATGGTGGAACTCAGGGCGAAAATCAGTTCCTTGAATGCCCCGGATTTGGCCTTGTTCACCAAAGAGGTTATGGTAAGCTCCCGTGGGCCAACGCCCTCCATTGGAGAAATCTTACCGCCCAAAACATGGTACAGGCCCATATACTGTCCGGTATTCTCAATGGCCATGACATCACGAATGTCCTCTACCACGCAAACCAGAGATCGGTCCCTTTTCGGACTGGCACAAATCTCGCACAGTTCCACATCCGAAATGTTATGGCAGTTGCTACAGAACTTCACCGTATTGCGCAACTGTTCCAAAGCAGCGGTCAATCGGGTGGTCTGTTCGGTGGGCTGCTTCAACAAATGAAGCACCAAACGCAAGGCGGTGCGCTTTCCGATACCGGGTAGTTGGGCGGTTTCGTTGACCGCTTTTTCCAATAATCTTGATGAAAAATCCATTTGAACACTTTACTGGGCAAAATTACGTACTATTTTTACTTTTTGTACTTTGGCTTCCAATAATAATTTGAATGACACCGACCCATATCCTGCTTTTGATCATCGGCTATTTTCTACTGCTGATGTTGATTTCCCATTTCACCGGTAAAAATGATTCCAACCTCGATTTCTTCAGGGCAGGCAATCAATCGCCCTGGTTTTTGGTCGCTTTTGGCATGATCGGGGCTTCCCTTTCTGGGGTCACTTTTATTTCCGTGCCAGGGGGCGTACAGGGCGATGGCTTTGGCTATATGCAGGTGGTGTTCGGTTATCTGGTGGGTTATATCGTCATTGCCTTTCTGTTGATGCCGATCTACTATCGGATGAACCTGACTTCCATTTATGAGTATCTGGAAGAGCGCTTTGGGCGGGTGAGCTACAAGACCGGGGCCTTTTTCTTTTTTGTTTCCAAAGTGCTCGGCGCCTCTTTTCGGCTGTTTTTGGTGGCCATTGTGCTGCAGCAATTTATTTTTGATGCCATGGGCATCCGTTTTGAGGTAACGGTGACCCTCTCCATTTTCCTGATCTGGGTGTATACCTACAAAGGGGGCGTCAAGACCATCATTTGGACAGATTCACTGCAAACTGCCTTTATGCTGGTCTCCGTGGCGCTGAGTATCTATTTCATCAACCAGAAACTGGGTTGGGACCTTGGTGAATTTTTGGGTTCCGAGGAATTGAAAGACTACAACAAAATCTTTTTTACGGATGACTTTTTTGCCAGAAACCATTTTGTGAAATCATTTCTTGGCGGCATGTTCATCGCCATTTGCATGACCGGACTCGACCAAGACATGATGCAGAAGAACCTCACCTGCCGCAGCTTGAAGGACGCCCAGAAAAATATGGTCTCCTTTAGCATCGTGCTGGTTTTGGTGAACTTTTTTTTCCTGCTCCTGGGTGCCCTGCTGTTCATCTATGCCCAAAAAATGGATATCGCCGTGCCGCTGATGGACGGGATGCCCAAGACCGACCTGCTGTTCCCGGAAATTGCCATCAACAGCGGCTTGGGGCCGGTGGTCGCCATCACTTTTTTACTGGGCCTCATCGCCGCCGCCTATAGCAGTGCCGATAGCGCCCTCACTTCCCTGACCACCTCTTTTTGTGTCGATGTATTGGATATTGAAAAAAAACCGGAAGCCATCCAGAAATCCCTGCGAAAAAAAGTACATGTGGCCATGGGTGTCTTATTGATCGTGGTGATCATCATCTTTAAATACGTCCTGGAAAAGAATGTCATCGATGGGGTGCTTACGGTGGCCACTTTTACCTATGGTCCGCTTTTGGGCCTGTTCACTTTTGGCATATTTACCAATAAAAATGTCAAAGACCGCTATGTTTGGTTGGTTGCCGTTTTGTCGGTCGCCTTGATCTACGGTATTTCAAAGATTCCCGTGGAATACTTTGGTGGCTATCAAATCGGTTATGAGCTCTTGCCCATTAACGGACTCCTGACCTTCATTGGCCTTTGGTTGATACGGGACAAGAAAATGGCACTGTCCGGTCGACAGGAACGATTAGATCCTCGCCATATGCCCTAATTCATTGCGGATCTATATCGATCGGTCGCCAAAAGCACCAAAGTACAGGCTTCCATGGCCATGATGCCAGCTTCCTTCAGTAAAAGGTACAGTTCGGGATTCTCGGTTCCCGGATTAAAGATGACCCTTTTGGGTTTCAACTTCAAAATGTCTTGATAATATTCGGGTTGGTTGGCCGGGCCCAAGTAAAGGGTGATCGTATGTATGTTTTCGATGCCCTCCAAGCGATCCATTACCTTGACCGTCTCTATTTTACCGGTCTTTTGGCCGAACGCCACGGTCTCAATGCCATGATCGATAAGGCGTTTCACCACAAGATTACTATAGCGGTTAGGTTTTAGGGAGGCACCGAATACCAAGGTTTTGCTCATTTGTTAATTGAGGGTTAAAGTTCGTGTTCATCTGTAACGATTGGGCTATTTTGCAGTCTATTGTAAAGCATCGAATCCCGGCTTTTTTAAATGATCGCTATCGGCAATGCTATAGGTTTATAGTTAATGGTTAGTGTTTATTATAGCGAAGTCGATAGCAGAAACCCTGACATTCTTGTCAGGGTTTTTTTCTTCCCTTTTTTTTTCCAAAGATAATTCATTTATAACCTTTTCTTTAAAATCCAAAGGCTATCACAAACCGAAAATCAACTGTTAAAATCGCCCTGTGATGTAACATATTAAAGCGGCCGTCGTCATGTAAGTATCATCAATCAATCAATCAAAAAACGAACATCAAATGAAAAAAGTAGTCTTACTTTTTGCATTGTTTTGTGTATCCGTAATTCGGGCCAATGATAACCCAAAGGCCAACGAACCTAGAGAGGGCGTGGTCTCCGGTAGGGTAGTCGACCAATCTAAACTGCCCATGGCCTATGCTGCCGTAGTGGTCAAATCAGGGGATGGTACTCAAACATTGACGGGCAGTATTACCCAAGAAGACGGTAGTTTTGAAATAAAATCCTTGCCAGACGAGGAACTGATCCTTGAGGTACAGTTCATCGGGTATCAAACCTATTCCCAAAAAATTACGATTTCAAAAGACGAACGCGAAGTAGCTCTTGGTGAAATTGTTATGTTGGAGCATGCCAATGAATTAAGCGGAGTTGAAGTGGTCGGGGAACGTACGACCATAGAACAAAAAATAGACCGAAAGGTAATCAACATCGGGAAGGACCTTACAACGGCGGGTGCCACCGCATCGGACATCATGAATAATATTCCTTCCGTTAACGTGGATCAGCAAACAGGGGAATTGACCCTAAGGGGCAATGCCAACGTTCGGGTCATGGTCGATGGCAAACTATCGAATGTGCCCGTTGCCCAATTATTGCGCCAAATACCATCCACTTCAATCAAATCCATAGAGCTGATCACCAACCCATCGGCAAAATATAATCCGGAGGGCATGAGCGGAATTATCAATATCGTTTTGCACAAAAATACCAATATAGGCTTTAATGGCACCCTCAATACAGGCTTGACCGTTGGCCTTGAAGCCAAATTCAACAGTTCTATAGATTTGAACTATCGGAACGGAAAATTTAATCTGTATGGTAATTATGGCAACAATATAGGGAAATACGTCAATGATGGTTTGATCTATAGGAAGGTCGAAAATTCAGAACAGGTCTTCGATTTTTTCGACAATAACAAATCGCACATTTACAAACTGGGGGTCGACTTTTTTTTAAACGATCACAACACCATTTCATTTTTTACCAATCAGAATACGTACGACGGAAAATTCAGGGGCATTACCAATGTCTTCTATTATGACGATGCCTCGAACAATACCACTCAATTCTTCAACAGTCTCCAGAACAACACCAGTGAACAATACAATTTTGACTACAAACACCAATTCAAAAAAGAAGGCCACCAGATCGAATTGGAAGTGGACCGTAACCGTTACACCGATGATGAAGATGCCAATTTCAGGTCTACCGGTGCAACGGTATTCCCTGATTATATGGACTTTGTGGACACACGACGCACCCAAACCATTGCCAATCTTGATTATGTAAACCCATTGGATTCCATTTCAAAATTGGAAATCGGTCTGGAAACCAGAAATTTTGAAACCAACGTTGATTATGCCTCCACAGGCCTCTCCTTTAATGCAAACGGTTTACTTGTTCCTACCGGAAATACCAAATTCGTTTATGGGATGGACATCTATTCGGCTTATACCACATTTGGGCAAGAGTACAAAAAATGGTCCTATCAATTGGGGGTCAGGGTGGAAGACGTGAGTGTGAAAGCCGATACCAACGGTATTGGAAGCTTCACCGACAAATACACCCAAGTCTATCCTTCTGGTTTCCTGACCTATTCGCCGACCGAAAAAAACCAGTTCCAATTGAGTTTCAGCAGGCGGGTCGACAGGCCTGGACTACAACAGGTGAATCCAATCCGGGAGTTTTCCACCCCTTTGATTTCCTCCATTGGAAATCCAAGCTTGATGCCCCAGTTTACCAATTCCTTTGAAACCAATTATACCAGAAGGTTTGAAAATGGGAGCATCACTGCCGGGGTATTCTATAGGACGATCAAGGATGAAATCAACCGAGCGGTCTATGTTGATAGGCTTGATCTGAACAAACTTATCCTTTCCTATGATAATTTTGAAGATACTTCGGCCTATGGCCTGGAGGCCTCCTCCAACTACAAGTTCACGAAATGGTGGAGCATCAATGGCAGTTTCGACATCTATTCCCAAACCCAACGGGGTATTACCGAACGATTGGAAGGCAGTAATTCCACAGCCTCAATCGATGATATTGTAGTGGAGGAAGTGGAGGTGAAAAACACCGCGTGGAATCTTCGATTAAACAATAGCCTCAAGGCCACTGAAAATTTGACTTTTCAGATATTCGGATATTATAGGGGGGAAAATCAAAACATACAATTTTTGGTGAAGCCGATGTACTTCCTGAATACTGGTGCCAGATACAGTTTTGCCCAGGGCAAGGGCACCTTTAGTCTCAATTTCAACGACGTTTTCAATACCATGCGGTTTGCCTTTAGTGCCGATAAGCCTTTTGTTCAGAACGGACAGTTCAATTGGGAAAGTCAAACCCTTTATGCTGGATTGTCCTATATGTTTGGCAGCGGAAAAAACAAGGCAGCCGAAAGGAAAAGAAGGGACAACAATACGAAACAGGGTGGTGGCGGCATACTATAGGTCGAGTTGGTCCTCCAGAAGATTGGGGTAATGGGTTGGTAACCCCAATCCTTGTGGGTCAATTGCGAAAGCCCCGATGCGAACATCGGGGCTTTATATTTTACCGGGCTTTAACGGGCTTTACCATCTTATAATAACGCTTCCCCAGGTAAAACCACTGCCGAAGGCGGCCAAAACCACCAAGTCGCCCGATTTGATCTTGCCTTGTTCCCATGCTTCGGTAAGGGCTATCGGTATGGAAGCGGCCGTGGTGTTTCCGTAATCCATAATGTTGTTGAAAACCTGATCGTCGCCCAAACCAAATTTCTTCTGGATGAATTGGGAGATGCGCAAATTGGCCTGGTGTGGAATCAGCATGTCGATATCCGATGGTTGCAGGCCATTGGCCCCCAGTCCTTCCATGATCACCTCACTAAAGCGTACCACCGCATTTTTGAACACGAACTGCCCGTTCATATAAGGGTAATACGACTCATCGTTCGGGTCGTTTTCGGCGATGATGTCGGTCACCCAGCGTTTGCCCATTCCCGGCGCGATCAGGGATAATTCCTCGGCATGCTGGCCTTCGGAATGCAAATGCGTCGATAATATCCCTTTTGAGGGATCTTCCTCCCTGCCCAAAACGGCGGCACCGGCACCATCCCCGAAAATTACCGAAACCCCTCTGCCCCGTGTGCTCATGTCCAACCCATGGGAATGCAGTTCCGCACCGATGACCAGGATGTTCTTGTACATCCCACTTTTAATATACTGATCGGCCACGGATATGGCGTAGACGAAGCCGGAACATTGGTTCCTGACATCGAGTGCCCCAACTGTTTTGATGCCCAGGTCACGCTGTACCAGAACCCCCGGACCGGGAAAATAATAATCCGGACTTAGGGTGGCAAAAACGATGAAATCGATGTCGTTCTTGTCTATTCCAGCACGATCAATGGCAATTTTGGCCGCTTTTACGCCCATGGTGGTGGTGGTGTTGCCATCGCCCTTTAAAACATGTCTTCGTTGCTTGATTCCGGTGCGCTCCTGGATCCAGGCATCATTGGTATCCATCACCTTTGAAAGTTCGTCATTGGTGACCACATGTTCAGGGACAAAAAAGCCCAAACCTTTAATTTTCGAGTTGTACATGCAATTGCGTTTTGAAGCCGCTGAAGGGTCGGTTGATTTTAATACGTATCGACTAAGATAAACAAAAAAAAGCAGCCTGGTTTTGTGGTAACGGCCGTTACCGCATATATTTCCGGAAGTGGTTCACGGCAACGGTTGCCTTAAGATCGTGCAAAAGGTTAAAAAGGCCAAAAAAGGTGCGGTTCATATATAAAAAATGCTTGGAACCCCTGTTTCCGTTCATTTTTCTGATTTGATCGTCACTGGCATACCGTTGTCCCAAATCGGTGATCTTTGACCAAAATTCGGTCGAACCAAATTCGAAGTGTTCTTCGTGGAACGGGGCCGTGAACAAGGTCAGCATCTCGCGGAACAATTGTTTGAAGAATTTCAGCTCCTCCGGAGCATCCTCCGCTTTAAGGATTTCCAGTTCATAGAGTTTCTCGGTAAAAAGAGTGTCATTGTCGAAAGTCTCCTTTTGGGCCAATTCAAAATAGGGGCCATAAAACGTATCGGGCACCAACTTGATACACCCAAAGT
>JBATHI010000186.1:0-1630 GCA_049666645.1 Flavobacteriaceae bacterium
CTGAATCGACAGCGCCAATGGTCCGTGCAAAAGGTCTCTTCGAAACCATTGGGCCATACTTTGATGCCCCTGTTGGTGATCATGGTGAGTTCGAGGGCCTCACTTTTCAATGTTTGGAGATGTACTGCCAATTCCTCTGCCCGATGGCCCCGCCAATGGGCGAACAGGTCGATACCCAGAAGTTCTTTTTTTGCGGCCGGTTTCCGGGTGTATTTCGGAAGTTTTAACGGACTATCTTGCAGGTAGGTGACTTTTCTAAGGATGTTGGGCTCCATGCCCAAGTTATCGATAACGGCTTGGGCAAACTCTTGTGTCCCGACCTTTTTATTGCTGATGCCCTGTTTGAAAACATCATAGGTATGGATGCCTTCTTCCATGGTCCTTAACCAAGCATTCTGTACTTTCTCGGCCACTTGGGATTGCCCAAGATGGTTCAGCATCATGATGGCACCTTGCAGTAATCCGGAAGGGTTTGCAAGGTTTTGTCCCGCTCGCCGTGGTGCCGAACCATGTATGGCTTCGAACATGGCACATTCCTCCCCGATGTTGGCAGATCCTGCCAAGCCCACCGATCCCGTTATCTGGGCGGCAACATCGGAAAGGATATCACCGGATAGGTTGGGCATGACGATCACGTCGAAGACCTCTGGGGTATCAGCCATTTTTGCCGCCCCGATATCGATGATCCAATGTTCGTTTGCGATGTCGGGATATTCCAATGCGATTTCGTTGAAAACAGTATGAAAAAGACCGTCGGTCTGCTTCATGATGTTGTCTTTTGTAAAACAAGTGACCTTTTTTCGATTGTGCTTTTTGGCATATTCAAAAGCATATCTCACAATTTTTTCACAGCCCGGTCTGCTGATCAATTTTAAACACTGTACCACTTCATCGGTCTGTTGGTGCTCGATGCCCGCATATAGGTCTTCCTCATTTTCCCTGATGATGACCAAGTCCATCTCGGGATGCTTGGTGCTCACAAAGGGATGCATGCTTTTGCAGGGCCTCACGTTGGCATAAAGGCCCAAGAATTTTCGAGTGGTAACGTTCAGGCTTTTGTAGCCACCCCCTTGAGGGGTCGTGATCGGTGCTTTTAAGAACACTTTGTTCTTTCGTATCGAATCCCAGCTCGATGCTGAAATACCGGCAGTGTTTCCTGCCAGGTATACTTTTTCCCCGACTTCTATTTCCTCGATATTTAGCTGGGCTCCGGCTGCCATGATGACCTTTAGCGTGGCCTCCATGATTTCTGGGCCTATACCATCCCCCTTGGCAATTGTAATGGTGTTCATTTGATTTTTTTTGGTTTGAAGCAAATATCAATAGTTTTGTTTATTTATTTTTATATATATTTATTATACTTTACATTAATATATTTAATGCATTATACTTTACATCAATTACAGATCTTTCTCAAGATTGCCCAAAAGCAGAGCATTACCAAGGCCGCTGAGGAGCTTTTTTTGACCCAGCCCGCGGTATCCATCCAGCTAAAGAATTTCCAAGATCAGTTTCCCATTCCTTTGACCGAAGTAGTTGGGCGGCAATTATTCGTTACCGATTTCGGCAAGGAAATTGCGATTGCGGCAGAGAAGATCTTGAATGAAGTATATGCGATCAATTACAAAAC
>JBATHI010000187.1:0-3995 GCA_049666645.1 Flavobacteriaceae bacterium
ATGGAATCAATAAAAGTTTGAACCTCTCAAGTGCGCAGCCTTACAGTTGGTACCATGATGTGGTGCCTGGTTATGTTAATTTGGCCTTTGCGACGATATGTTGCAACAGCTCCTCCAGGTCGGCCAGGGTCGTGAAGGGATTCATAAGTGTTGTCCGCAAATAGTGCTTTCCTTTTAATTGGGTTTGTACCAAATAGAACTTGCCTTCCTCCAATAGCGCCAGTCTTGTGCGGGCATTGATGGTGTTCAAGGTTGTTTGGTCGTACGCGTCATCGGTATATCGAAAACAGATGATATTCGACATCGGAGCTACCGCCAGTTCAAAACGGGGATGGGCTTTGATAAGTTCCCCAAATGCATGCCCCAAATCAAAAAGCGGGGTCAGGTATTGGTCAAAAACACCTTCGCCATAGGTTTTCAAAAGGGTATACCAATGGATGCTCATCATGGTCTTGGTACACTCAAAGGCACGCTTGCCCGAATTGTACCAATCCTCATCCTCCGATTGGGTCAACAGATAATCCGCTTTCTGACTGAAAGTTGCCGCTGCGTTTTTGCCATCCTTGAACAGTAATGCTGTGGTAATGATGGGCATCATCATCATTTTGTGTCCATCGACCACCACTGAATCCGAATCTTCAATGCCCTTGAGCAGATGGCGGTATTTGTCAGAAAAAATGGCGGCCCCGCCATGGGCCCCATCCACGTGAAACCACAGATCATATTTTTTGGCAAATTTGGCTATGGCCGACAGATCATCATAAATACCGGTTGCCGTGGATGGCGCACTCCCGACAATGGCGAAGATATGGATGCCATTTGCCGACGCTTTTTGATAATGTTCCTCCAAGAGGGAAATATCCATGTCGAAGGTGTGCCTTGCCGGAATCTTGATGATTCCCTTTTCTCCAAGACCCATGATTTTGGCGGCGCGATCGATGCAATAATGTGCTTCCTCGCAGACCATGATCCCCAGGGCCTTGGAGTGGCCTTTGTTCCAAATATCATCGGACACTCTAGCCTTTCTGGCCGAAAGCAGGGCAGTGAGGTTCGCCAAGGTACCTCCAGAGGTCAAAAAGCCCCTTGCCTGTTGCCCGTAACCCATATGATGGCACAACCAATCGGTGACGACCCTTTCAATTGCCGAGGGAGCCATGCCCATTTCATAGACTGCCATCCCATTGTTCACCAAAGCACCAACCATTGCCGAGAGTGCCGTTATCGGGGCGGTAGGGGCCACCTGGTGGCCCACATATTTGGGGTTGTGTATGTTGGTGGTGCGTTCGACGATGTTGGGAAACAAACTGCGTTCGTCCCCATGGTTCAAGAAATCTCTCCAGTACTGAAGTGCTTCCGAAGGCGGTGTCCAACATAAGGCAGGCGCATCATTGTCATGCATTTGCCTGGAGAGGTGGTCTGCCAGTTCATCGACCAAAAGATGCCCGCGTTTTCTGAAGTCCTCCGGGGAGTAGACCTGCTTTAAGAGTTCGTTCTTCATCGGATAAAATTATGGGGTTGGACGTTCTAAAACAAATAAAAAACCATCCGCCAAGCGGATGGTTTTTCTTCTGTAATCAAGCAATCAATCTGAATTAGTCAAAGGTGTAACCTTTATCCGCAGCTACCTTATCGGCTATTTGCTCCCTTAAAGCGGCGACGTTGGGGTTATTGGTATATTTTGTGAAACGTTTGAGGCCCATGAGCATCATACGTTGTTCGTCGCCCTCCGCGAACGATAGGATCGCCTCTTTCCCTTTGCGGATGATCGTATCCACGGCATCGTAGAGATAGAGCCTAGACATGGCAATCTGGGCGGCCTGTGCAGACTCCCCGAAGCGCTTGGCATTCTTTTCGGTCCTTAATATGGCCGATTCGGCCATATACACTTCGATCAGGATATCGGCCGCTGCCAACATCAGCTGTTGGTGTTTTTCCAGTTCGGGCCCAAATTTTTGCACCGCACTTCCGGCCACCATCAGGAACACCTTTTTAAGGCGTTCGACCAAGTCTTTTTCCTCGGCGAAAAGCGCTGAATAATCGGGAGTTTCGAAAGAGGGTATTCCCATCAGTTCTTCACCGACTTTTGTGGCAGGCCCAAGTAGGTCTACATGGCCTTTCATAGCCTTTTTGATCAACATCCCCACGGCCAGCATTCTGTTGATCTCGTTGGTGCCTTCATAGATACGTGCGATACGGCTATCCCTCCATGCCGATTCCATGGGTGCTTCGGCACTGAAGCCCATACCCCCAAAAATCTGGATACCCTCATCGGTGGTAATCTGGCAATCTTCCGAAACGGCCACTTTCAGGATGGAACATTCGATGGCGTATTCCTCTACGCCTTTCAGCTCGGCATCCTGGTGGGTATTGCCTTCCGCTTCACGTATGGCGATCCGGTCTTCAATGTTTTTGGCAGCCCTGTAACTGGCCGCTTCCCCAACATAGGCGTTGGTGGCCATGATGGCTATTTTGGCCTTGATGGCCCCAAAGTTGATGATCGGCGTTTTGAACTGTATCCTTTCATTGGCGTATTTGACAGCTTCGGTCACTACCCTGCGTTGTGCTTCCAAGCATGCGGCCGCCAATTTGATGCGGCCGATGTTCAAGGCGTTCATCGCTATCTTGAAGCCATTGCCACGCTCCGATAACATGTTCTCCACAGGTACTTTTGTTTCATTGAAAAATACCTGTCGGGTAGAGGAAGAGTGGATGCCCAATTTTTTTTCTTCTTCCCCTAGGGTAATGCCGTTCTTTGGATCATTTTCCACAATGAAACCAGTGATGTTCTTATCGTCTTCGATGCGTGCAAATACGATGAACATATTACAGAACCCAGCATTGGAAATCCACATTTTTTGGCCGGTGATGCTATAGAATTTTTTATCGGCGCTCAGCACTGCCTTGGTTTTCCCGGAATTGGCATCCGATCCCGCACCGGGCTCGGTAAGGCAATAGGCGCCAAACCATTCCCCTGTGGCCAATTTTGGCACATATTTTTGTTTTTGGGCTTCTGTGCCGTATAAGGTGATGGGCATGGTACCGATGCCCGTATGCGCCCCGAAAGCCGTACTGAAAGAACCCGTAGCTCCCGAAATATAGTCACATACCAGCATGGTGGATACGAAACCCATTCCGAGTCCACCATAGGCTTCCGGAACCGCCACGCTCAACAATCCCAGTTCCCCGGCTTTTTTCATGCAGGCCTCAGTGAAGGCGTAATCCTTTTTCTCGAATCTTTCCCAATGCGCCCAAAGTTCGCGATCGACGAATTCCTTGGTGCTTTCCCGCATCATTTTTTGTTCTTCCGAAAGATCTTCCAATGTGAAAACATCCTCGCAATGGGTTTCCTTGACGAGAAACTGTCCGCCCCGTAATATTTCCTTTTTAAGTGTCGTTGTGCTCATAATCCTTACTTTTTTCTAATTTAAAAATTCGAAGATTCCGGCGGCCCCTTGTCCGGTTCCGACGCACATGGTAACCATGCCGTATTTTCCCTTCATCTTGCGCTTTCTCATCTCATCGAAGAGTTGTACCGACAATTTCGCACCGGTACAGCCCAAGGGGTGTCCCAAAGCGATGGCGCCACCGTTGACATTGACGATATCCTGGTCAAGATCCAGTTCACGGATGACCGCAAGCGATTGGGATGCAAAGGCCTCGTTCAGTTCGATCAACTCAATGGCATCCTGTTTTAGGCCTGCTTGTTTGAGCGCTTTGGGAATGGCTTTTACCGGACCGATACCCATGATACGGGGCTCCACTCCGGCAGCGGCATAATTGACCAATCTGGCGATCGGCTCCAATTTGAGTTCCTTCACCATTTCTTCATTCATGATGAGGACAAAGGCGGCACCATCACTCATTTGCGATGAATTTCCGGCTGTCACGCTTCCTCCTGCCGCAAAAACAGGGCGTAATTTGGCAAGAACTTCCATTGAGGTATCTGCCCTTGGCCCTTCATCGCTTTTTACGGTATAGGTTTTGGTTTCTTTTTT
>JBATHI010000188.1:0-2804 GCA_049666645.1 Flavobacteriaceae bacterium
CACATAGGGTGCCCGGAACTTTGCGATGGCCGGCAGCATTTCGGGATCGAGGAGGCCCGCGGAAATATCATTGATCATCGTGGCCCCTTCCTCCAAACAGGCCGTTGCCACCTTCGAGCGAAAGGTATCGATCGACAAGAGGATTTCAGGAAACGCCTTCGTCAATAGGGAAACCACAGGAACGATTCTTGCCAATTCTTCGGTTTCCGCGACGAACGCGGCTTTGGGGCGCGAACTATAGGCGCCCACATCGATAAAAGTGGCCCCGGCTTGCAGCATTCGATCTACCTGTTCCAAGATGGCGTCCTTATTTTTATATTGTCCGCCATCATAGAACGAGTCCGGGGTGACATTGAGGATCCCCATTACCCTGGGGGTAGAGAGATCCACCAATTGGCCTTTGCAGTTCAGGGTCATATTTGGAAGGGAATTGTTTGACATACCAAGTTTATAGCGCGAACTTTGAGCGTCTCAAAATTTTGAGCGAAATTTACGCAAATTAGATAGAGTAGATGCAGCGACCCCCTGAACAATACGATGCCATCATAAAAATTTGTAGGAATCTCTACGAGAAAAAAATGAGCGATTATGGCAGTGCATGGCGTATTTTGCGGCTTCCTTCCCTGACCGATCAAATCTATATCAAGGCCCAGCGGATAAGGGGTTTACAGGAAAATGAAATTCGAAAAGTGGATGAAGATGAGGTGTCGGAGTTCATCGGGATCATCAATTATTCGATCATGGCCCTGATACAGATCGAAAAAGGCGTCGTAGATCAACCCGACCTTTCGCTTGAAGAAGCACTTTCGCTTTTTGATGCCCATACCCATAGGACGAAGGCCTTGATGGCGAACAAGAACCATGACTATGGTGAGGCATGGCGCGAAATGCGCGTCAGTTCGCTCACCGACCTGATCTTACAGAAATTGCTCAGGGTAAAGCAGATCGAGGACAATCAGGGTAGGACCCTTGTCAGTGAGGGCATAGCCGCCAACTATCAAGACATCGTGAACTATGCCGTTTTCGCCCTCATACACCTGAATGCCCATTCAAAACCTGAAAAAACCAAATGAAGTACCTTGTCCTCTTTGCCCGGATCGTCGTGGGCCTATTATTTATGATCAGTGGCTTTATCAAGTTGAACGATCCGGTAGGGTTTTCTTTTAAGTTGGAGGAATATTTTAGCCAAGGGGTATTGAACTTGCCCTTTTTCGAACCCTATGCCCTTTCCATCTCCGTGTTCGTCGTAATTTTGGAAGTGCTATTGGGGGTGATGCTGCTCTTGGGCTTTCGTGTAACATTTACGGTATGGAGCCTGCTCCTGATGATCGTTGGTTTCACCTTTCTGACCTTTTATTCGGCCTATTTCAACAAAGTGACCGATTGCGGTTGCTTCGGTGATGCCTTAAAGCTCACGCCCTGGCAATCGTTCACAAAAGACGTGGTATTGCTGGTCTTGATACTGATCCTCTTTAAAGGTCGTAAACTGATCACCTCCTTTATCGGTTCCAACGCACAACGCATCACTACCTTGATTGCGGTACTGCTCTGTGGCATCTATGCGTATTATGTGCTGAACCACCTACCCATCATCGATTTTAGGGCATACAAGATCGGGGCGAACATTGAAGCTGGGATGGGCTTTCCGGAAGGGGCGCCCCAACCGATTTATGACTATGCATGGCGTTTTTTGATCGATGGAAAAGAGCAGACCATTGTCACACAAGGCGATTATCCTTCGGTGGATGGGGAATATTTGGGCGTAGAGACCACCGAGGTACAGAAAGGCTATGAGCCCCCCATCCACGACTTTACCATAGAGCAAGACGGTGAGGACTTCGCCTCTTCCTTGTTGCAGGAACCCAAGTTGGTGATGGTCATCGCCTATGATTTGCGCAAAACCAACCAAAATGTTTATTCAGAAATCAAGAAGGTCACCGATCTGGCGATGAAAAAGGGATATAAAATAATCGGCATGTCGGCCTCCGATACGGGGCAAGCGGCCCAATTGGTCAAGGACCATCAACTGGGATTCCCTTTTTATTTTACGGACGAAACAACCCTAAAAACCATTGTCAGGTCCAATCCAGGGGTGCTGGTTTTAGAAAAGGGCACCATCCAGGAAAAAGTGCATTATAACGATTTGGATGCATTGACATTTGAGTAGTCCCTTTCGTTTGCCATGAATCCGTCGGCCACGTTTCAATTGGGTTCAATATAGCATTAGATACCACCATAAATTAAACGCTAAAGATGAGAAGTAGAATAGTTGCAGGGAATTGGAAAATGAACAAAAACGCTTTGGAAACGGCTACGCTATTGGCCGAGATTAGCGGTAATCTGCCAGATACCGATGCCGAGGTCATGGTGGCACCCGCCTTTGTAAACCTGGCGGAGGCGGTAAAACATTTGAAGGGTTCAAAAGTGTTGGCGATTGCCCAAAACATGCACTTTGCGGAAAGCGGCGCCTTTACCGGTGAGATTTCTGCCGACATGCTGCTTTCCATCGGCATTGATACGGCCATCATTGGCCATTCCGAGCGAAGGGCCTATTTTAATGAAACCGATGAGATCCTTGCCAAAAAAGTGAAGGCTGCGCTGGCCAAAAATATGCGCGTGATGTTCTGTTTCGGAGAGGAACTCAATGAGCGAAAATCCGGTCAACATTTTGAGGTGGTAAAGCGTCAATTGAAAAACGCACTTTTTTCTTTGGATACCGGTGCATGGAAACATATCATCCTGGCCTATGAGCCGGTATGGGCCATTGGTACGGGCGAGACAGCCTCTCCCGAACAGGCCCAGGA
>JBATHI010000189.1:0-6928 GCA_049666645.1 Flavobacteriaceae bacterium
GTATTGACCTATCATGTGGTTTCTGGAGCAGCAGTGGCCTCCACCGACCTGTTCGACCACCAAGAGTTGGTAACCGTTCAGGGGGAATCATTATTCGCACTCACCAGCCATGGTGTTGCCATCCGGGATAAATCCGGTGTTGACGCCAATGTGGTATTGGCAGACCAAATGGCCAGCAACGGTATTGTACATGTGATCGACAAAGTATTGTTGCCTCAGGAAGTCTTGGACGCCTTGGCACCCCCAAGTCATTAAAAAATTGTTTGTTGGTTGATTGATTGATTGGTTGTTATTAAACTTCCTTGTTACGGTATCCCGGAACTCGGAAGTTTTTTACGTCAAGGGCCTTGTCAGGAATGCAGACCACAAATGGTGTGGCTTTAACATACAAATCGGGCCGCTTTACAACTTCCTTTTCACCAACTGTAAAATTAATGCCATTTTCACAGTCCCAAATCTTTCCAAACCAACCCGATAAATGCAAAAACCCAGATTTTACGATCTGGGTTTTTTTGTTTATGTTTCCTTGGGAAAGGAATCGACCTACTCCTCAAATACATCGATGACCTCATAGCCATCTTCGATGACCTTGTATACCGCATCGTTCAGTTCATAGGCGGAAATACCGTCGAAATCGATTTCCTCCGCATCTTCTGGCAGTTCTTTGACCACGGCACCTATTGGTGCCGGCGCAATTTCGTATTCATCCCCTACCGGTTGATAGAAAACCCCCTCGGCATACATAAAGTAGTTGCCCCGTACGGCAAGTCGTACGGCCGTCCTGGGCAGTACCCGAAGACGAAAGCCCCTCGGCGGGAACGCCCTCGCATAAATGCCCTTTCGAGCGATAAAGAACATTCCGCCCACCGGATAGTAAGATACATTGCGATGCACCACGGCAACCGTACCTTTCGGGAGGCGCCTTAACGTCCTGCGCGCCACCCTCCTGTTGTGCCTTCGCACCTTTCTCTTGGCGCTGTGTATTTTGGCGACCTTCGCCCGACGGGAACGAACCACCTGTGCTTCTGCCTCCTGGTTTGGAAATAAGAAAAAAACCAAAAGCAAACCGATCACATATTTGAAGTTTTTCATTTTTAAAATTTTTTTGGTTAACGAACTTATGATTGCATAATGATAAAATGGTTTAATCGGAGGTATAAAAACGAAAAAATGGGGCGTTTAGGGTGTTCCTATAAAGAAAATCGTTGAAGTAACCCTATATGGGCCTTCCCGAAATGAAAAAAGTGCGGAAAACGATTCCTGCACTTTTGATGATCGATCTGTCATTCCTTTTCTATCGGCGCCCTACCTTCTTCTGTTCTTCGGCCTGCTCCATCATTTCGCGCATTTTCCGCTGAAATTTGTTCTCTTTCTTGGGTTTTGCCTTTTTTTCCTGGATTTGGGCATGAATTTTTTCATCGTCGAGAATAAAATTCTTGATGACCAACATGATTCCGATCGTGATCAGGTTCGAAACAAAATAATAGAGGCTCAAACCACTGGCGTAGTTGTTGAAGAAGAACAACATCATCACCGGCATCAAATACATGATGAACTTCATATTGGGCATGCCCGGTTGCGTGGGCATGTTCTGGCCCGTGGTCATCATCATATAAAAGAAAATGGCGATCGAGGCCAAGATGGGAAAAAGGCTCACATGGTCTCCGTAAAAAGGGATGCTGAAGGGCAACTGCGCAATGGTATCGTATGACGAAAGGTCGTCGGCCCATAAGAACGATTTCTGTCTCAAGGCAAAGGAGGTTGGAAAAAACATGAACAGCGCATAAAAAATGGGCATTTGCAACAAGGCCGGGATACAGCCGCTCATGGGACTCACACCGGCCTTGTTGTAGAGCTTCATGGTTTCTTGCTGCTTCTTCATGGCGTTATCTTTGTACTTTTCTCCGAGTTCAGTGATTTCGGGCTTCAAAACCTTCATCTTGGCCTGTGACAGATAAGACTTGTAGGTTGCCGGGGACATCACCAACCGCACCAGGATGGTCATCACCACAATGGCAATGCCATAGGGCAAAAATGAACTGAGGAAAGTATAGAAAGGAGTAAAGATATAGCGGTTGATCCATCCGAAAATTCCCCAACCAAAGGGAATGGAGTCTTCCAAACCCAATTGCTTGTACTGCGCCAGGACTTTCACATCGGTAGGGCCATAATACCAGTGCATGTTTTTGGAAAGTTCGCCCCCTTCCACTTCCAAGGGGAGCACTGAGGCATATTCTTTGGTAAAGCCAGCGGTTTTGCTATCATCCTCGACCAAGTTCTTGGAAAACAATGTTGCATTTTCGAAGTTCGCTTCGGTGGCCAACATGGCGCTGAAGAAATGCTGTCTATACGACACCCACTTTACATCCTGTTCGGTTTCTTCGTCATCGCTGCTTTCGGAAAGTTTACTGATCTTGTCGTCCTCATGGCTATAGGTCAATCGGGTGTAGCGATTTTCATACTGCACACTTTTTGAATGCCTGATCGCCTTCATCTTCCAATCGAGCGTAATGGGTTGGCTGGCGTTGAAAATACCATTGAGGCCTTGAGAGCGTATGGTGAAATCGACCAGATAATCATCCGGTTTCAACTCGTAACGAAATTCGAGGTATTTTTCAGGAGCTACTTTTGCCTTCATGGAGAGTACGGTGTTTTCTCCGTTTTTCCCAAGAGTCGGTTCAAAAAACAAGTCGGCCGTATGCAACACCCGGTTGTCCGATGTTGTGAAATTCAGCCCGAAAGAAGCGTTTCCATCCTTTACAAGATATACCGGTATGGAATCATAGGTCTTGAACTGCTTCATGGTAGCCTCTACGATCTGGCCACCTTTATTGCTGATATTCAGAAACACCAAATCGTTCTCCAGGATGGTGTTGCCTTCGATGGGGTTCGTATAACCAAAAGCGCCGATGGTACTCTTATAATCGGCCACCGCGGTGGAATCTTGCAGGTTTATCACTACGGGTTCGGCCACCGCGGGGGTTTGTTGGGCTTCTGTCTCCTGTGCCTCGGTCACTTGTTCCTGTTTTGCCTTCTGGGCCTCCAATTCTTCGGGAGTGGGCCTATTCTGGTAAAACATGAATATCAATATGCCAAAAATGAGCACAAAGCCGATAATGGTATTGATATCGAGTTTCTTTTCTTCCATTTAAATTACAATCAGTTAATTTGAAATGCGGTTTGCCTTGAATCAAATCTATTTTGAACGGGCAAATATATATCCAAATGTGCGGATTATGCCATACTGGCATTAGTTTGTTTCTTTTTGTGCTTTAAAGCGGCCTTGATAAACCCCACGAATAGCGGATGTGGATTGGCCACTGTACTTTTATACTCAGGATGGTATTGTACCCCTATGAACCATGGGTGGTCGGGCAATTCAACGATCTCCACCAATCCTGTGGCGGCATTGATGCCCGAAGATACCATACCGGCGGCTTCCAATGGCTTCATATATAGGTTATTGTATTCATATCGATGCCGGTGTCTTTCCGAAATCGACTTTACCCCCCCATAAATTTTTTGTGCCAGGCTACCTTCCTTTAGCTCACAGTCCCAAGCACCCAACCGCATGGTACCTCCTTTGTTGGTGATGCTCTTTTGTTCTTCCATCAATCCGATCACGGGATTTTTGGTTTTTTCATCCATTTCCGTGGAATTCGCATCCGCAAGACCCAGAATGTTTCTCGCATATTCAATGACCGCCATTTGCATGCCCAGGCAGACTCCCAAAAAAGGAATACCGTTTTCCCTGGCATATTGCACTGCCTTGATCTTGCCCTCGATGCCTCTTTCCCCAAAACCGGGCGCCACCAATATACCATCGAGTCCCGTCATTTTTTTGGTCAAGTTGTTGGCGGTGATATGCTCCGAATGGATCGATCGCACCTTTACCCTCACCTCGTTGACGGCCCCTGCATGGATAAAAGACTCCAAAATAGACTTGTAAGAATCTTGCAATTCTACATACTTGCCAATCAATCCGATGGTGATTTCGTGTTTTGGATTCTTGTGTTTGTTCAAAAATTCGTTCCATTGCACCAGGTCGGGGCCCTTGTCATCTGACAGTGCAAGTTTTTGCAGTGCGACTGTATCCAGCCCTTCCTCCTGCATCATGATGGGAACATCGTAAATGGTGGAGGCATCGATCGATTGAATAACGGCCTCCCGTTTTACGTTACAGAAAAGCGCCAGTTTGTCCTTTATCTCATCGGATATTTCATGTTCTGTCCTACAGACCAGGATATCGGCCTTAATCCCGCTTTCCATCAAGGTCTTTACCGAATGCTGGGTGGGCTTGGTCTTTAGCTCCCCTGCAGCGGAAAGGTAAGGCACCAAGGTGAGGTGTATCACAATGGCATTATTATCGCCCAATTCCCAAAGCAGCTGGCGTACCGCCTCGATATAGGGCAATGATTCAATGTCGCCCACTGTTCCCCCTATTTCGGTAATGACGATATCGTACTCGCCACTATTGCCCAAAAGCTGTACCCTTTCTTTGATCTCATTGGTAATGTGCGGCACCACTTGCACCGTCTTGCCCAGAAATTCGCCGCGCCGTTCCTTTTCTATGACGCTTTGATAGATGCGGCCCGTGGTCACGTTATTCGCCTGTGAGGTCTTCACATTCAAAAAACGTTCATAATGTCCCAAGTCAAGGTCGGTTTCGGCACCATCATCGGTCACATAACACTCCCCGTGTTCATAAGGGTTCAAAGTTCCGGGGTCGACATTGATATAGGGGTCCAATTTTTGGATGGTGGTCTTATAACCTCTGGCCTGTAAGAGTTTGGCCAAGGAGGCCGCAATGATACCTTTTCCCAACGAGGAGGTAACCCCACCGGTCACAAAAATATATTTGGTTTGAGACATGAAGCGTTCGGTTGAATTCGTAACGCAAGCAAAAATACAAATTGCGGGAAGAAATCAGCGTTAATGCATGGGAAATTCTTTTTGTATTTTTCGGATCAAAGGCTCAAGTCCGTTTATCTTAATTTCGGTCATCGACTGCAATAAATCACCCAGTTTACCGGGGGGGAATCCTTTTTGCTTGAACCATATCAAATAGGATTCGGGCAGATCCAACAAATAGCGTCCCTTGAACTTTCCGAATGGCATGCGGTAATGGGCCAATTCAATCAGGCTTTTTTTGTCGGGCAGCAATTCCATGTTTAAAGTTTAATATGCTATCTTTATGAAGGCTTGATGGCCTTGTTCGGATACTCCCCGAAGTTTAACCATATCCAAACATACCCATTTATTTGGCTTTTTAAACCGATTTCCAATATTTTAAAAATTGAATGATGAAAAGAAGATCTTTTATTGGTAGTTCCGCTGCCGCTTCGGTAGGCTTTTTGGTTTCCAGTTCCACTAATGCGCAAGCTACGGAGACCAACGCTTCCCCCGAGCTAAAAAACAATGTCAACCATAGTGTCTGTAGATGGTGCTATAGCAGCATCCCCATGGAAGATTTTCTAAAAAGCCTCAATACCTTGGGCATCAAATCGATGGATCTTACCGGTCCGGAAGATTGGCCGTTGATGAAAAAATACAACATCCATGCCTCGATGTGCTGGGGGGCCGGCATGGGTATTGAAAAAGGATGGAACGAACCCAAATATCATGAAGATCTCATCAAGGATTACCTACAGATGATTCCGAAAGTCGCGGAAGCAGGGTATACCAACTTGATCTGTTTCAGTGGCAACCGTGCAGGCATGAGGGATTTCGTGGGCCTTGAAAATTGTGTTGCGGGAATAAAACAGATTTTGCCCTTGGCAGCGCAACATGGCGTGGTGATCCAGATGGAACTGTTGAACTCAAAAGTCGACCATAAAGACTATATGTGCGACCATTCCGATTGGGGGGTTGAACTTTGCAGAAGGCTCGGTTCGGAAAATTTCAAACTGCTTTATGACATCTATCATATGCAGATCATGGAAGGTGATGTGATCCGTACCATCCAAGACTATCATCCCTATTTTGGCCATTACCATACTGGAGGCAATCCTGGGCGGCATGAGATCAATCAGACCCAGGAACTATTTTATCCGGCCATTATGAAGGCCATTCTGGCAACCGGTTTCAAAGGCCATGTGGCGCAGGAATTCATCCCCACCTGGGAAGACAAGATCGCGGCACTGAAGGAAGGGGTTACCATCTGTGATGTCTAAACCGAACGCCTTGATATGAATTGGTTGTCGAATGCAATACCGGTTGTGCTGCCTTAAAGGAAAAAAGTAAAGGCAGCCCATACCATCCTACCATATTTCTTCGTTATTATAGTTCCTTATTCCTCGATGGCATGAATTCCATCCGATGGTTTTGAATTTGAACTATAATTGTAATCGAAATGAGAATCAAATTTGCCTCCCTATTGTTGGTTTTTGTCGTTCTCGGATGTTCCAAGGACAATTCAGATGGGAATCCAGGTGATCCAGACCCAGTAGGTTCGGACCTATACTTCCCACCTTTGAGCGGAGATACTTGGGAAAGCGTTTCCACTACGGATCTGGGATGGAATACCGATGCCGAACAACCGCTTTATACCTTCCTCGAAGAAAACAACACCGATGCCTTCCTCATTCTGAAAGATGGCCGTATCGCAATCGAAAAATATTTTGGCAATTTCGACGCTACAAAGAACCATACCTGGAATTCGGCCGCCAAAACCTTGACCGCCATGACGACGGGTATCGCGCAGCAGGAAGGTTTTTTGGATATCGACAATCCATCTTCCGATTATATGGGAGCCGGATGGTCTTCCCTCACCCCCGAACAAGAGGAGGCCATAACCGTAAAACATCACCTCACCATGACGACGGGCTTAGATTATACGGTAACCAACAGTGCCTGCACCGACAAGGAATGTTTGACATACAAGAACATGCCCGGCACCTATTGGTATTACCACCAAGCGGCCTATACC
>JBATHI010000190.1:0-7997 GCA_049666645.1 Flavobacteriaceae bacterium
AGGTTACATAACCCCCCCAATCTTTTAAAAAATAGGTGGATTCCGGGTTCTCAAAGAAGCTTTTCGCTTTGATCTGAGAGGATAAAGTCAGCGGCCATTTTGGCGTGTAATCGGGTAGTGGCCAGTAGGGGCAAGGCTCCCGCTTCCGGTCCTATCAACATCGGAAGTTCCGTACAGCCCAAAATGATGCCATTGGCACCTTTTTCTTTCAGCAATCGAATCTGATCCAAAAAGAAAGCTTTGGCCTCGGAGGTAAACTTTCCTTGGGTCAGTTCGTTGGAAACATATCGATGGCAGGTATCGATATCTTCGGCTTCGGGTATCAGCGTCTCGATGCCATGGTTTTTTTTAAGTTGGGTTTGGATAAAACCTTTGGTCATGGTGGGCCTGTTCCCCAAAAGTCCCAATCTTTTGAGTCCCAAACGGGCGGCTTCGCGCCCTGTTGCGTCAGCGATGTGGAGGATGGGAATTTTGATTTTCGGTTGCACAAAATCATAGACCATATGGGGGGTATTGGCACAGATAACGATGGCCTTGGCCCCGGCCTTTTGCAATATTTTCGCCACCTCCAGGTAGGTGTCATTGATTTTCTTTACCTCCTGCGCCCGCATCAATTCGATGTTCAAGCTGTAAAGGATCAGGGGCGGGTTGCCTTGGGGCCCGATGGTTTCGCCGACCATTTCATTGATCATTTTATAATAAACGATGGTAGAATGCCACGACGTGCCGCCAATAAGTCCGATTAGCCTCAAATCCTTTTCCTTCTAGATGCGTTCATTTAGGGTTGTTTTCATCAAAGGCTATGCTCCAAATGCCCCTTACCTGGTTCACATCATATCCCACGGCCAGGTCTCTTGGGTAAAGTTTCTTCAAGGTGGCCATGGTGCTCGGTGCTATCTGTTCATTCGGGGTTCCATGGCATTGCAGGCACATGGCATTGGTGGTAATGGGGTAATAAAAATGCACCTCCCCGTCGACGGTATTTACGATAGGTTCCACTTCCCCGCCGGCTGCCAAGGCCTTTTTAAACGAATCGATGTAGCCCAGTTCTTCCTTACTGGCCTTATTCTTGGGGTTTCTTGGTTTATCCGATACCCTTTTGATGACCGCATTGTGCATCAAGGAAATACTGTCGGTGAGCACGGTGGCCTCGTTGTGGCAGAACCCAATGGCCCCTACCGTACCTTTTTCCTGAATGGCCTTCATCAAACTCGAGCCCAGTTGGTCCTTCGCGGCTGAAGCATAACCGAGCCCGATCCTGGCATATTCGGCCTGTGCCTTTTTTGCGGCCAATCCCATACCCCTGTTATTTCTTTTTTGCTTCCCGTATTGTTCTTGGTAGCGGCCATCGTACCAAGTGGGTTTCTCAATGTCATGATCGTAAAGGTATTCGGCGACCTGGGCCAGGGCATCTTCAGGATAGGGCATATAGGGCATGGTTCCGAATTGCTTATGGGCCCCGGGCATTTTGGTATCTTGTTCCGGATCGTTCATCCATCGGATGAGGTCTTCCGTGAACGCTTCCTTGGTGGTATTCGAATCGATATAATGACGTTTGATGGCCACCATGGGCGGAGCGATCATCGCCTCTTGGGAAGCTTTGGGATCATGACACTGATAACATTCCGTTTCCAATACCCTTTTGCCGGGATGCATACCTTCATCTTGTTCTTGCCAGGCGTCGGAAACGATGGGAAACGGATCCGATTTCGGGTTCTCCTTACAACTGACGAGGGCCAAAAAAACCAGTAACAATGCGAAACGATTCATAATTTCCAGATTTTTGATAGGGTACCATGACCAAGGTATAGACTTTGAACTACTCCAGTTTTCCCTAAACCCTTTGAAGTCGGTTCATCGTCAAAGGTGGAAAATTATATTCGTCCCGCCAGGGCCGATTCATTGTTCCATCTTTGGTATCCTCCCTTCAGGTCATAAATTTCCGAAAACCCCATTGCCAACAATTTCCTTGCGGCATTTTTGCTCCGAGCTCCCGACCTGCAATAGAGGTAGACCGGTTTGTTCTTGTCCAATTTCCCAAAGGATTTGTTAAAATTTGCTGCATCGAAAAAATCGATGTTGAGGGCATTTTTGATATGGCCACTGCGATACTCACGGGCGGTGCGCACATCCACGAGTTGCACTTTTTTCCCGGAAACAGCGGTCGCATAGGCCATGGGGTCCAATATTTTGATTTTATCCGAAGATGCTTGTTTTGTTCCGAATAAGTTACTGAAAAAAGACATATATTCCTGTATTGAGGTTCTTTGGCGGTAAAGGAAGGGAAACGGCACCTATTGCGATAACCGTTTCCCTAAACAACCAACCTAACAAAACCAATTTATTTTACTAATTTTTTTTGTGTAAATCCGTGCTTGCGCCCTATAGCATGGTAGTAGGCTCCACATATTTCGATTTTTTGATATCTGTTTTCTTCAACGCGTCGAACCCGCCGATCACATCCACAAAATCTTCCCAGCCCCTTTGCTTGAGGATGGATGCCGCAACCATGCTGCGATATCCCCCGGCACAGTGTAATACAAAAGGTTTGTTTTTTGGGAACTGCGACAGATGCTGGTTGATTTCGTTCAAGGGCACATTGATGGCACCGATGACGTGCTCCGAATCGAACTCGCTCTTTTTCCTTACGTCAATGACCAAAACGCGATTGGTCTGGTACATCTGCTCAAAAACCTTGGGCGTGATCCTGTCAACGGTTTCGTAGGGCTTGTTTGCTTTTTTCCAACTTTCAAAACCGCCCTCCAAAAAGCCGACCGTACGGTCGTAGCCCACCCTTGATAAACGGGTTATGGCCTCTTCCTCCTTGCCCGGATAGGTGATCAGGAGGATCTGCTGTTTCACATCGGGGATCATTTCACCTACCCATTGGGCGAAACTGCCCTCAAGTCCGATATTGATGCTATTGGGGATAAAGCCTTTGGCAAAATCCCCGGCATCCCGGGTATCCAGCATCAGCGCGTCGGTCTCGTTGGCGACAGCTTCGAATGCCTCGGGAGACAAGGGTTTTTCGCCACGTTCCATTACGGTATCCAGACTTTCGTAGCCCTTGATGTTCATCAGCACATTCTGCGGGAAATATCCCGGAGGTGCAGTTAAACCGGTCAAAAGCTCCTTGATGAACTCTTCTTTGGTCATGTCTGGCCTTAGTGCGTAGTTTGTTTTCTTTTGATGGCCCAGGGTATCGGAGGTTTCCTTGCTCATTTTCTTGCCACAGGCAGATCCCGCACCATGGTTCGGATAAACGATCAAGTCATCCGACAAGGGCATGATTTTGTTTCTCAGGGAATCGTATAAGTGCCCGGCCAATTTTTCCTCGGTAAGTTCCGACACCACATGTTGTGCCAAATCGGGTCTTCCCACGTCCCCTATAAATAGGGTATCCCCGGTAATGATACCATGTTCCCTGCCGTTTTCATCGATCAATAGGTAGGTCGTGCTTTCCATGGTATTGCCCGGGGTATGTAAGACCTTAACCTTGCAGTCGCCCACTTCGAAAAATTGATTGTCTTTGGCGACCAGGGCATCATAGCCTGGCTTTGCGGTGGGTCCGAATACGATTTGGGCCCCAGTTTTTTTGCGTAAATCGAGATGGCCACTCACAAAATCGGCATGAAAATGGGTTTCAAAAACA
Organism: Flavobacteriaceae bacterium; assembly: GCA_049666645.1. GTDB lineage: Bacteria > Bacteroidota > Bacteroidia > Flavobacteriales > Flavobacteriaceae > Pelagihabitans. Next base: position 3,653 of record JBATHI010000190.1, read on the forward strand.
TATTTTATCTTGGCCTTATCTTTCTTGGCCCTATCGATATAGGGCTGTACTTCACGAAGTGGGTCAAATATGGCAGCTTCTCCATTGCTCTCCAGATAATAGGCTGCGTGGGCCAAACATCCGGTGTAAATCTGTTCTATTTTCATCTCGTTATAATTTTTGATTTATAGGATAAATGTAAGGACGGTTAAAAACATGTACAGTAACATTGGTTACAAAACTCGAGGTTTAACATGGTCAAGAGCATGATGAAGGTCAGTTTTTCGAATTTAGAATAGTTCTTTGAACAAAATGTAGATTCCCATGAGCAACACGAACCATCCAAATGATTTTTTAAGCCGGTTGCCATCGATAAACTTATTGAGCCAAACGCCCAAGAATATGCCTACTACCGAGAGGGCCGTAAAACGAAACAGGAACGCCCAGTCGATGTCGAGGTTTTCCACATCGCCGATAAAACCGATCAAAGACTTTATCGCGATGATCAGCAGGGAGGTGGCGACCGCTTTTTTCATGGGGAGTTTAGCCAGCATCACCAAGGCGGGAATGATCAGGAAACCGCCCCCAGCGCCCACGATTCCGGTAATGACACCCACCACAAATCCTTCGAGCACGATCAAAGGAAAATTGTATTCGACCACGGCATTCTCGTCATCACAGTTTTTGCACTTTCCTTTGATCATTGAATAGGAGGCCATGAGCATGATCAGGGCAAAGAACACCATGATACCGATGTCCTTGGTCACCAAGAACCCGCCAACCGTAAACAGTTCATCGGGAATTGCGGGCACCATATATTTCCTGGTGGCGTACACGGCGATAAATGCGGGAATGGCAAAGACGATGGCCGTCTTGAAGTCGACCAATCCCTTTCTTATATTTTGAAGTGCCCCGACCAGCGAGGAGACCCCCACTACGAACAGGGAATAGGCCGTGGCCACGACAGGGTTGATGTATAATAGGTAAACAAAAACGGGAACGGTTAGAATGGAGCCTCCGCCACCGATCAAACCCAATACTACCCCTATCAGCAAGGCCCCGATATAGCCCAATATTTCCAAAAATCCCATAAAAGGTATTGTTTTTGGGCAAAGGTAGGGGGCTTTGAACGCAATGGCAGTAACCTATGTTACAGAGCGATCAAAGATCCAGGATGGTGATGTGGTTTCGGTTGAGTGCTATTTTGCCCATATTTTCCAGTTTTTTGAGCAAGCGGGAAATGACCACACGTGAGGTGTGCAGTTCGTAGGCGATCTCTTGATGGGTACTGTGGATGATGTGGTCCTTGTTGACCTTGGCCTTTTTGCTGAGGTATTTCAATAGTCGTTCGTCCATTTTCAGGAATGCGATACTATCGACCGTTTCAAGCATTTCATTTAATCGGTTGTGGTAGCTCTGCAGCACAAAGTTGCGCCAACTTTTATAGTGCGTCAACCATTCCTCCATTTTTTGGACCGGCACCATGATCAATTCGACATCGGTTTCTGCAATGGCCCTGATTTCGCTTTTGGTATGCCCCAGGCAACAGGTAAGGGTCATGGCGCAAGTATCGCCATTTTCGAGGAAATAGAGCAGTAATTCGTCCCCTTGGTCATCTTCGCGAAGAATTTTGATCACACCCGACAACAGCAGCGGCATCGATTTGATGTACTCCCCGAATTCCATCAGGGTAGAACCCTCTGGAATTTCCTTAAAGACGCCAACTCGGCCGATTTCCTCCAACAATGCCCCCTCGAATAAGCTTCCATAACGCTCGGTCAGTTCCTTGATCATTGCCTAAGCCCCTGAAGTTTTCAATAGAATAAATTCACTGATGTTCACCCTATCGATTGCCCCCAAAAGACGATTGGCGGAAGTGACCGGGATAAAACTATGTTTCTCCTTCCCAATCAATTCCAACACTTTTACGATCTCTGTGGAGGCATCGACCGTCTTAAAGTTTTTCTCCATAATATCCCCGACCAAAAGGTTGGGCTTGGTCGCATTTTTGATGATGTCTTTTTGAAAAACCAAACCTACGATCTGGTCGTTCCGGACCACCACAAAATCTTTTTCGGTGCCGGCCAAAAGAATATCCACCACTTCTTGGACCGTGTTTTCAGGAGCGAGCAGGGTGATGTGGGTCAACATGGCCTCCCTGGCCACATGACCTTCCAAGAGGGAGGTCTGCTTCACCATCTGGTTTTCCCCATAGGCCCCGAAAAAGATAAAAAAGGCAATGAGTACCAAAAAGGGGTTGAACAATAAACCCAGGACAAAGAAAACCAGCGCCATGACCTGACCCAGGGTGGCGGCCACCTCGGTGGCCTTGACCCTGCCCAGGTTATAGGACAACAGTGCCCTGAGTACCCGCCCGCCATCCATGGGAAAGGCCGGAATAATATTAAAGACCACCAGCATTATATTGGCGATGAACAGGTAAAACAAAAAGTTTTGCAAGCTGGGTTGAAAGAGCATCTCATCGATGACCACATTATCAAAATTGAAATAGCTCCTAAAGGGGACGATCATGGCCAAAAGGATCGCAATCACCACGTTCACGGCCGGGCCGGCCAAGGCTACCAGAAGTTCCTGGCCCGGTTTTTCGGGCATTTTTTCCAAGGAAGCCACTCCTCCTATGGGCAGCAGCGTTATTTTTTGGGTTTTGATATCGAATCTTTTGGCGGTGAGCGCGTGTCCCAATTCGTGCAAGACCACGCACACAAAGAGAACCATAATCAGGGCCATATTAAAAAACGCGGTCTGCGCGGTGCCGCCGCGCTGTACATCCAGGAAAACCACCCAAACCAGCAACAGGGTAAAAGTCCAATGTACCTCAATTTTGATACCGGAAACACTGCCAAGTTTTAATACACCTTTCATAAAGTCGATTCATTATTGCGAAAATACCCTTGAACCCCATGCACAACAATGATAATTATCATATGATTGGCCATAGCTTACCGCTATTTTTGAAGATGGAACAAATGGAAATCCAATGAAAAAAATCATAACGCTTACCGTAAACCCGGCAATCGACAAGAGCACTTCGGTGGCCGGTATAAGGCCCAACAGCAAACTAAGGTGCGAACCGCCCGTTTTCGAGGCCGGTGGGGGCGGCATCAATGTATCCAGGGTCATCAAGGAACTGGGCGGAAACTCCCTCTGCATGTATCTTTCCGGTGGTGCCACCGGGGTACATTTGAAGAATATGCTCGACCAGGCGGATATCATGCAACAGATCGTACCCATTTCGGGCTGGACAAGGGAGAATCTGGCCGTGACCGATACCACGACCGAGTTGCAGTACCGGTTTGGAATGCCTGGGCCCGAGGTCAAGGAAAGTGAATGGAAGCAATGTTTGCAACATTTGGAATCTTTATTGGTGGCCGATGACTTTCTGGTGGCCAGCGGAAGCTTGTCTCCCGGAATGCCCGACCATTTTTTTGCCGAAGTGGCCGCATTGGCCAAAGACAAAAAGGTAAAGTTTATACTCGACACCTCAGAGAAAGCCTTGATCAAGGGGGCCGCCGCAGGCGTATATCTGTTAAAACCCAATTTAGGGGAACTCAGCGGCCTATGCGGCGTAAAGTCGATCTCATCGATGAACCTGTTGCCATTGGCCAAACAGTACCTAGATCGCAATACCTGCGAGATCTTGGTGGTGTCCTTGGGTTCAAGGGGGGCATTGTTGGTCACCAAAGACATTACGGAATATATACTAGCGCCAACCGTACACGCCAAAAGTGCCATAGGTGCCGGAGACAGTATGCTGGCCGGAATGGTGAAAGGTCTGGCAGAAGGAAAATCGATGGGGGAAATGGCAAAATACGGTGTTGCCTGCGGTACCGCCGCCGCCATGAGCGAGGGCACACAGCTCTGCAGGAAAGAGGAAGTGGAGGTGCTCTATCAATGGATACTCGAGGACTCTAAGAGACCCCATAAAATAGAATTGGATACCTAATCGTAAGCAAATGGAATACTATTTTAAGAAAACACTGCCCGGACTGTCCTTTGACGAGGCCATTCCCAAAGTGACGGAAGCTTTGAAAAAGGAAGGTTTCGGGGTATTGACCGAAATAGATATCAAAGCCACGCTCAAGAAAAAATTGGATGTGGATTTTCAGCCCTACCTTATTTTGGGCGCCTGTAATCCGAGCTTCGCACATCGGGCCCTGCAGGCCGAAGATAAAATAGGGACCATGCTCCCCTGCAATGTCATCGTTCAAGAAAGGCAGGGTATTGTTGAGGTTGCCGCGGTGAATCCCATGGCCTCCATGCAGGCTGTTGAGAATGAAGTCCTAGCGGAAGTGGCGACCCAGGTCACGGAAAAGCTGAAACGCATGGTCGATCAACTATAGCAGGG
>JBATHI010000191.1:0-11622 GCA_049666645.1 Flavobacteriaceae bacterium
TGGCCAATGATACCTCGTTCGGTGCAGGTTTCTATCCTAATACCCCACTGCAAGATATGATCATTCGCATTGAACGATTATTGAATGGCCCGGACACAAAAGAAAAGTTTCCTTTTATCGGGGAAGACATCAAGGTCATGGGCGTTAAAAACGCCTCAAAAAATTATTATACCATCGCCATGGCCATGGTCGATAGATATATTGCTGATCTGAACGACTATATTGCCAAAATTGAAAGGGTGAAGGAATTTGTTACCACAAGTTTAAATTTATCCGGTTCAACGATTTATATCAATACTGCCGATGACTATGGCCGCAAAAGTGTTTATCTTTCGGTAACAGGCACAAGTGCTGAACATGGCGATGATGGGCAGGTGGGTCGTGGCAATCGTATCAACGGATTGATTACGCCCTATTACCCGATGAGCCTGGAAGCGACTTCCGGTAAAAACCCTGTAAGCCATATCGGAAAAATCTACAACTATCTTGCAAGGGACCTGAGCTGTGCCGTTGTTGAAAATCATTTTGCAGATGGTGCCAGGGTCTTTATCGTATCCCAAATAGGAAAACCCATAGACCGGCCACAAATCTTGCATTTTCAATTGAAAAACAGAAATGTGGACAATAAAGAAATTGAAAATTTGGCCCAAGAAATGTTGGGCGGTCTTTCCGGGTATTGGAAGCGAATACAAAACCCGTAGAAATTACCTCTGACCTAAATGGAATCGAGCATGACGGCAACAGATTTTGATAATGGCTAAATCCAACACCATCGGATTTTATACCGCAACCGCCATTGTTGTGGCCAACATGATCGGCGCGGGTATTTTCACCAGCTTGGGACTTCAGCTGGTAGATACCGTGAATACTTGGTCGATCATTATTTTATGGTCAATGGGGGCCTTGATGGCCCTGTGCGGGGCATTGAGTTACGCAGAATTGGGAACCTATTGGGTACGCTCGGGCGGGGAATACCATTTCCTTACCAAAGCGTTCCATCCTCTGCTGGGGTATCTATCGGGGTGGGTCTCCCTGACCATCGGATTTTCCGCACCCGTAGCATTGTCCGCAATGGCCCTGGGAGAATATATCGGGCCCTATCTTGGAGTTCCTGGAACGGTTTTGGCGTTAATGACCATTCTGTCTATCGGCCTATTGCATTCCATAAGTATAAAAAAGAGCAGTATTATCCAGAATTCCACGACCCTGTTGAAAATCCTGCTCATTGTGTTGTTCATTTATTTTGGCCTAACCCGAACACAGGGGGAATCGGCTTTTCTATGGGACCATAGCTGGAAGCAAGAAATCATCTTGCCGGCATTTGCAGTATCGTTCGTTTACGTTACTTTTTCTTATTCAGGATGGAACGCCGCGGCATACATTGTGGATGAAATCCGGGAGGCCCGTAAGATTTTACCAAGAGCCCTTCTCTTTGGGACATTATTGGTAAGTGTGCTCTATTTGTTATTGAACCTTGTATTCCTAAGGCAGAATCCGCTGGAAGACATACAGGGACAACTGGAAATCGGACAGCTAACCGCCATTTCCCTATTTGGGGAAGAAGGCGGGGAACTGATCAGTTTCGGAATAGCCCTAATGCTCATATCCAGCATAAGTGCCATGGTATGGGCAGGTCCCAGGGTTACGCAGGTAATGGGCGAAGACCACGGCATATGGAGATGGTTTTCCAGAAAAACAAAGGGCAACGTTCCTTTACGTGCCATCTGGCTTCAAACGGCCATCACACTGATGCTGTTGTTCACCGGCACCTTTGAACAGGTAATGGTCTACAGCGGATTTGTGCTGCAGTTGTTCGCGGCCTTCGCAGTGGCCGGGGTATTCGTTGTAAGGCGCAAGGATAAGACCCAAAACGGATTTAAAAGCCCTTTTTTCCCTATTCCACAACTCATTTTTCTGGTGCTGAGTTTTTGGGTACTGCTTTATTTGGTGTTTGCCCAGCCCTTGGAAACCGGACTTGGCCTTTTAAATCTGCTTTTGGGCTTCTTGGTGTATAAAATAGATGCGTACGACCGCAAAAAAAAAGGAACAACGAGACAGCCATAGCTGTTCAGGTGATCAAAGTGGATGCTGCCGAACCCTAACTATCCAAAAGGGGAAAAGCGAAATAAGCGGGTTCACTGATCTATATCATTCTTAGAACTATAAGTGTGGACTACATTGGTTCCGATGGCGAAAGCGTTCTACCACAACTGAACATGAAAGACAATATATATAAATCAAAGAAGAAGCCCCACAATATGCCCGACTACGCTTCTTTTTGTAGCCGATTTAACTGGGAGAAGGAATATGCCCACTTGGAGGGACTACCTAGTGGGGGGCTCAATATCGCGCACGAAACGGTCGACCGGCACGCCCAAGGAGCTCATGGAAATACGGTCGCTTTAAGGTGGATTCGAAAGGACCGATCTTTTGAGGATTTCACCTATGCCGATTTGAAAGTGCACACCTCACGATTCGCGAATGTGCTTGAAAAATTGGCCATAAAAAAGGGAGATGGCGTCTTTTCCCTTTCCGGAAGAATTCCTTCCTTATATTTTGCGGCACTGGGGACCCTTAAAATTGGGGCCGTATTTTGCCCGATGTTTTCGGTATTCGGACCAGAACCTGCTTTTCAACGTTTAAGCAAGGGTAAAGCCAAAGTGCTGGTCACGACTGCCGGTCTGTACGGGAAAAAAATCAAACCATTATTGGAACGACTCCCCTTGCTTCAATATATCTTATTGACGGATGCCGAACAGGATGTTGACGATAAGGTCTTGTCCCTTTCTAAACTTATGGAGGCGGTTCCGGATGATTATATGATAAAGGACACACAACCGGAAGATGTGGCTTTATTGCATTTTACCAGTGGTACCACGGGTATGCCAAAAGGCGCCCTCCATGTGCATCGGGCAGTGCTCATACATTATGTTACCGGCAAATATGTGCTCGATCTTCAACAGGGGGACGTATTCTGGTGCACGGCCGATCCGGGTTGGGTGACGGGGACCTCCTATGGGATCATTGCGCCGCTGGTGAATGGGGTTACCAATATTATTGATGAAGAAGAATTCGACGCGGCTCGCTGGTATTCAATTCTTGAGGAACATCGTGTAAATATATGGTATACCGCTCCAACGGCTATCCGTAGATTGATGCGATTGGATTTTGAGCCGCGTAACAGATATGACCTCTCCAACCTGCGCCTGATGCACAGCGTTGGGGAACCCTTGCAGGCAGATGAGGTAATCTGGGGCCAAAAGACTTTTGGGATACCGATTTGCGATAACTGGTGGCAAACGGAGACCGGGGGAATTATGATTTCCAATTATGCCTCAATGGAAGTAAGGCCGGGATCCATGGGAAAACCCCTTCCGGGGATAGAGGCCACAATCGGCGAAATTAAGGGCGAAGCGGTACATCTCCTCACGAAACCCGGAGAACCGGGGCATCTGTTGCTCAAAACCGGATGGCCTTCCATGTTCAGGGCCTATCTTGATGATGAGGAACGCTATAAGAAGTGTTTCAAAGGGGAATGGTATGTTACGGGCGATTTGGCAAAGAAAGATACCGATGGTTACTTCTGGTTTGTGGGCAGGGCCGACGACATTATCAAAACATCCGGTCATATGGTCGGCCCTTTTGAAGTGGAAAGCGCCTTAATGGAGCATCCGGCAGTGGCTGAAGCCGCCATTATAGGGATACCAGATCCCCTTATCGGGGAACTCGTCAAGGCTTTTATTGTATTGGAATCAGGCATCGATGCGGATGAAAAAACAAAATTGGACATCAAAGGGTTTTCACGAAAAAAATTGGGACCTGCCGTGGCGCCAAAGGAAATAACTTTTGTCGACGGTTTGCCAAAGACAAAAAGTGGTAAAATCCTGAGAAGATTATTGAAGGCTCGGGAATTGGGATTGCCCGAGGGCGATACCTCAACACTGGAATAGGATGGAAAATAAGGAAATCAACACAGTTACGACCGTCGACAGGAAACTGGGCCTTGCACTGCTCCAACAGATGATCCTGATTAGGAGGTTCGAAGAGAAGTCCGCCGAACTCTATACCAAAGAAAAAATCCGTGGTTTTCTCCATTTGTATATTGGGGAGGAAGCGGTTGCGGTCGGGGTGATGCGGTGGCTAAAGGAACATGACAATATCCTGAGCACCTACCGCGAACATGGCCATGCGTTGGCGCGGGGCGTTGATCCAGGCAGTATTATGGCCGAGATGTATGGAAAGCAAGAAGGGTGCAGTATGGGCCGAGGGGGGTCGATGCACCTGTTCGACGTTGAGAAAAAGTTTTATGGCGGAAATGCGATCGTTGGCGGTCATTTGCCCTTGGCGGTCGGGATGGCACTGGCATCCAAAAAACAGCATCGGAACAACATAAGCTGCTGTTTTTTCGGGGAGGGAGCGATTGCCGAGGGAGAATTTCATGAATCGATGAACCTTGCTGCCCTATGGAAAGTACCGGTCCTTTTTCTATGTGAAAATAACCTTTACGGCATGGGAACGGCACTCCGTTTTTCACATTCCGTACAGGAACTGGAAAAAAAAGGAGATGCCTACGGTGTTGCTTCGGCGAAAGTCGACGGAATGGACGTGTTTGAAGTGATGAAAGCGGCCGAGAAGGCGACAACTTATATCAGGACTACTGGAAAACCCTATTTCCTGGTATGCAATACCTATCGTTTTAGAGCGCATTCGATGTTCGATGCCCAACTTTATCGTAAGAAAAATGAAGTGGAGACATGGAAGGAAAAGGACCCGATCAAGTTATTGAAGAATCGACTTTTGGAAAACAACATCATCGCCAAAGAGGATATTGAACGTATTGAAGAAGAGGTTAAATCTGAAGTTCAAAAAGCGGTCGATTTTGCGGAAGCGGGGACTTTTGAACCCATCGATAGGCTTACCAAATTTGTATATAGCAGCCAGTAATGAACGATAAAAGAACATTGAAGATTACCTATAGGGAGGCCCTTAAACAGGGTATTCGTGAAGCGATGATGAATGATGACAGGGTATTCCTGATGGGGGAGGATGTGGGGCGATACGGGGGTGCCTTTGCGGTAAGCAAGGGATTTCTTGAGGAATTTGGTGAAGATCGTATTATGGATGTCCCATTATCGGAATCGGGTTTTGTAGGAGCGGGAATAGGGGCTGCTTTAGGTGGGATGCGGCCCATAGTGGAGGTCATGACGGTCAACTTCAGTCTGCTCGCGCTCGATCAGATCATTAATAACGCTTCCACTTTATTACATATGTCGGGCGGGCAGATCAATGTACCTGTCGTTATCCGTATGAACTCGGGCATAGGCAACCAACTTGCGGCCCAGCATTCACACAGTTGGGAGCCTTTCTACGCACATGTGCCCGGATTAAGGGCAGTTTCCGCTGGAACGCACGAAGATGCAAGGGGAATGCTCCTGACGGCCTTGCAGAGTTCCGATCCCGTGGTCATTTTTGAATATACTTCCCTGCTCAACATGGAGTCGGAAATTCCGGCCAATTCCGGCGCAGTGGATATTGACAAGGCCAAAGTAAGAAAGGAAGGAAAAGACCTGTCGATCATCACCTATGGCCCTGGGGTATACAAGGCATTGGCAGCGGCCGAAGAATTGGCTTCCTCTGGAATTGACGTGGAGGTAGTGGATCTGCGGGTCCTCAACCCTATCGATAATGTAACGGTCATGAATTCCGTGTCCAAAACCCATCGGGCCTTGATAGTGGAAGAGGCCTGGCGTTCGGTCAGCATTTCGTCCGAGATCATGTCCCGTATCATGGAGCATGCCTTTTTTGATTTGGATGCGCCCGTACAGCGCTTATGCGGGGTAGAAGTACCCATTCCATATCCCAAACATTTGGAGGATGCTTCCATTCCCCAGGAAAAAGATATTATTGATTCCGTTTTAAAAATGGTACCGCATGATCGAGTTTAAGATGCCTAGTCTGGGCGCCGATATGGAAGATGGTACGCTTGTCGAATGGAGGGTACGAGCTGGAGACGCGGTGAATCGTGGTGATATCATAGCCGATGTGGATACCCAAAAAGGATTGATCGAAATAGAGGTATTTGATGAAGGGACGATCGATCAACTTGTGGTCGGTGAAGGTGAAAAGGTTCCGGTAGGAACGGTAATGGCCACAATCATTCCCAAAGGGGTCGAGGAATCCCCAGGAAAGGGATCCACACCGGTCAAGGCCGAACCTTTAAAAATGGAAAAAGGGAAGCCAAAGGGGGTTACAGGATCTGTACAACCCCGAAAAACGGTTCCGACCGTACCAACGGGCCACTCAAAGATCTCGCCCTTGGCGAAAAGAATGGCACGGGAAAAAGGAGTCGATATATCAGGTATAAAAGGTAGCGGGCCACAAGGCAGCATCGTCCAAAAGGATATCGAGCAAGCTGCTGAGATGAAGAAGGTATTACCTATGGAGGTTCCAAAAGAACAAAAAGGAATCGCTTCGCAGGGCATACGTGCAGCCATTGCCATGGCCATGAGCAGATCCAATAGGGAGATCCCCCATTTTTATTTGGAGGCAAGAATCGATATGTCCAAGGCACTTGAATGGTTAAAGGGAACGAACAGGGAAAGGGCGCTGAAAGACAGGTTACTCGCGGTTGTACTTTTGATCAAGGCCGTAGCGAAAGCGGCTAAAGAAGTGCCGGGAGTCAATGCCTATTGGGAGAACGGTCTGCATTTGAAAGAGTCCATCAACATTGGATTTGCGGTTTCTTTACGGGAAGGGGGCGTCGTGATTCCCGCGATACTGGACGCGGAGCAAAAATCCCTGACCGAATTGATGACGCTTTTGAATGATTTGATCCCTCGGGCAAGGGCTTTGAAACTGAGAAGTTCGGAATTGAGCGAATCGACGATTACCATGACCAATTTGGGCGAAGGCAATGTGGATAAGGTTTTCGGGGTAATCTATCCTCCCCAAGTTGCAATCGTTGGTTTTGGCAATATCGTGCAAGAGGCTTGGGTCGAAAATGGTGCAATAAGCGCCCGTCCGGTTGTGCATGTTACGCTAGCTGCCGACCATAGGGCCATCGATGGGTATTTGGGAGGAAAATTGTTGACCGCACTAAAGAACAACCTTCAAAATCCTGCAGCACTATGAACGATCGGGAGGTTAAAGAGACCATTTTTGAAATACTCGGTAAAATCGCCCCCGATATTGATCCAATTGGGTTGGAAATGGACGATAATATCAAGGAAGTATTCGGAATCGACTCATTTGACTTTTTACAATTTATCATCGGTCTCGATGACGCATTCGGTATCAAGACACCGGAAGAGGACTACGGCAAAATTAGCACCCTCAAAGCATTGATCGGCTATTTAAAATCCGCAAAATAGCCTCGGTCTTTTTCAATTTTGCAACCTTCCCAAAGTAAAAAGCTTGGTCATTTATGACCAATGTCCTAGAAATGATGCGTTCATCGGCATCGATGGTTTGGAAGCACTCGCATCCATTCATCCCGCAGTTTGCCAAGGCGCTATACCGCCCGATGAAGGCCTGATCGTGGTGTTATAATTTTTTATTGGATTGGTGTCAAGAGGTTTTGATAATTCCCTAAAGACCAAAAAGGTCTCCAGATTCCAAAATGCTTTTACCCGGATCAATCGATTCCCTTTTGGAGCGATATTCCTGACCTGACCAAATGATGCTTGTTCAGTAGGTAATCTTGAAGACGGTGCCCCCCAGATCATCGCTCACATAAAGTTCTCCATCGGGGCCTTGCGCCAAACCACAGGGGCGATGTTGAAGGGCACCATTGGGATCGGCAAGATCGATCCCGGCAAAACCGTCCGCAAAGATCTCCCAATCACCGATGGGCTTCCCGTCTTTAAACGGTATGAAGGCCACAAAAAATCCTTTTTTGAGTTCCGGGGATTGATTGTGAAAAGCGATGAAGGCCCCATTTTTATATTTTTCCGGGAACATCTTTCCGGTATGGAAGAGGAGATCGTTCGGCCCCAAATGGGCCGGGAAGGCCATGATGGGGTCCAGGGCATTTTCACCACCCGTTGTTTCCCCGTCCCCGCCATATTCGGGCGCAACTATTTTCTGATGCTTGAACTGGTCATAATAGATATAGGGCCAGCCCGCGTCATCGCCTTCGTGTAATTCATAAAGGGTTTCTGCGGGCAATTCGGCACTTTGCCTAGGGGTATACATGTCGGGGTAAAAATCGGATAGGCCGCCACGCCCGTGAACGGTGGCAAGCAAAGTGTTCGTTTCAAAATTCCAGGCCGTGCCCACGGCGTTTTTAAGTCCCGTGGCATATCGTATTCCGTCTGAAAAGCGCTGGTTGAGCTTGTCGGCCCTGAATTTCCAAATGCCCCCCGGCCGAGTCGAGTATGGTACAGGGCATCATTCCGGTCTTGGCTACCTCGTCCCTACAAGCATCGTTCCATGAGCCAATGGTCACATAGAGGTTCGAATCCTTGTCGATTACAAATGATTTTTCATTGTCCCGGCCCATATCGATAAGGCCGTCCACAATGTTTTCCGGATTTTCGGTATCGATCAATGCTTCATTTTCATCCAGTTTGTAGCGATAGACCCCCGAGTTGGAAGAGGCATATAAATAGCCATACCCAATGGTGATGCCCGTACCGGGCAGCGTTCCGAATTGTTGTTGTGTGTCAATGGCGCCGTCCTTGTTGCTGTCCTTCAACAAGACGATTGCTTTGTCATTCTTGAGTACGGACCTGTTTGCATAGATATCCCCGTTTTTGGAGACAGTTATATGCCGTATGGCCCCAAGGTCTTTGGCCACGATTTCAACGGAAAATCAGTCAGGAACCACAATGCCCGTTTCATTAATGATGGTTTTGGGTTCATGCTTTGGCGAATCGGCACATTGGAGACAAAATGACCCCAGTAGGCCCACCATAGCCATATGGGTCATGGGATGTTGGTAGGGAAAGGTTTTCATCGGATGGGTTTGAAAGGTTGGTTTGGAACCCAAGGTAATGCATCGATTTTACTAAAATGGTAAAAACCGTAAAATTGGCAATACACTTTTAATTTTCCATTTTCTTTGAATAGCCTAATTAATGCACTGCCAAGGTGCTGGGCCGGCTAGGATTGCATCCCGCACCCCTTTTCGGAACCCGACTGACTACTTGATCTCGAGGTATTCCCCGCCCCGGAGCACTTTGTACCCCTGGCCCATTTTCTCCGCCTCCCCGACAAATTCGTTGACGTCCGCCGTATTGAAGGCGAACATATCATAGTGACAAGGCACGACCAGCTTGGCGCCTATAGCCTTGCCCAATGCCACACTCTCTTTGGCGTTCAGGTTGCCCGCCACTTTTCGTGCAGGATCATCCCCATTGATGGGCAGTATGGCGACATCTATATGATAGGGTTTTAACAATGCAACCATGCCTTCGAACCACAAGGTGTCGCCGCTATGGTAAATGGCGTACTCCCCGAATTCGATGACATAGCCCATGTACCTGCAATTTCCCTTGGCATCCCTTTCGATCTCGTTGTGTTTGGCAGGAATTCCGTGGAACAGGAACCCATCGACCGAGTGCGATTGCCCCTCGTTGAGCCCTATGGGAAAATCAGGATCGCATTGCAGCCGATCTGCCACGAAGGCCCTGTTGGCTTCGGGTATGATCAATTGAATTCGCGGATTGTTCTTTAAGACGGGGATCAAGGTTTCCGCGTCCAAATGATCGGTATGGTTATGGCTGGAAGTGACCACCGAAATGTTTTTTAAGAGTTCGGGCCGCACGACCAATTCGCTCATTCTTACATGTGGTTTTTCGGTCTTGGCATATTTTATCGTAAGGGAATCGGAAAGATAGGGGTCGATCAAGACCCTTTTGCCGTTCCATTGCAGTAAGAAGCCGCTTTGCCCCAGCCACCAGAGCTGAAAACCTTTCTTTTTTTCAAGCAGGGAATCCATTTCCGAGATGAGGTCTCCATGCTTCTTTGCGGCTGGGATCAGTTCGGTCATAGCGATTCCCTCACTTTTTTGGCCCCGGCCACCATATGCTTCAGTTTTTGCCGTGAGGCCCATCTTGCCGTCTGGCTGAGACCGCAATCGGGGGCAACCGACAATTTTTCAGCAGGGACATATTTCAGGCATCTTTTGATGCGTTCCACCACATCGTCAACACTTTCGATATAGTAGTTTTTTACATCGATGATGCCCACGGCAACGTTCATTTTTTCTGCGAAGGGGGCTAGGAGTTCTATTTCGGAAAACTCTCGGTTGGCCATTTCGATATGGATTTCGTTCACGTCCATGTCCAGAAAATCGGGCAGCATCGGCTTGATGCTGCGATAGCCCACCGGTCTGCCCTTAAAGTTGCCAAAACAGAGGTGGGTGCTCAGGTTGCATTGGCCAACGATCGGTTTTACCGTACGGTTGAAAATATCCACAAAACGCTTGGTATCCGATTTATAGGCATAACAGCTCATCGAGGGCTCATCTACCGTGATTTCTTCACAACCGGCGGCCACCAAGGCTTGCAGTTCTTGGGTGATGATCGGCATCAGGGCTTCGGTAATTTCATATCGGTCTTTGTAAGTGGTGTTCGGCAACAGCCGCCCGCTCAAGGTATAGGGTCCCGGGATACTGGCCTTGAGGGTGGGCCCCGCAGGTGACAATTTCTTCAACCGCTCAAATTCCTTGACCGCCCCCAGACCGCTGGGAGCCGACAGGGTACCGATAATGTTGTTCTTACCGCGTTGGTCATGGGCGGGCGGACCAAATTTTCGGGTATCGGAAACATTGTTTTCGATGCCCTGGATAAAACCATAGAAGGAAAGGTTGAAGTCGAGCCGGGTTTGCTCTCCGTCCGTAATCACATCCAGTCCCGCCGTGGTTTGATCGTGAATAGCAGCAATGACGGCATCTTCAATCGCTTCCTCGATATCGGCGGCGCCGAATTTGTCGAGGTTTTGGGAAACGAATTCCAGCCATCCCGGAAACGGATAGCTGCCTACAACGGTGGTTCTGATCGGGATATCTTTCATTGCTTTACTTCATTGGAAGGCCTGCCCGAGTGTTGGACCGCTATTTTCGTCACTCGAAATAGGGTGGGCCGATGGAAGCTAAAGTAACCAAATTAACTTGTATGTACAAGTATAAATCCGTACATTTCCTCAGGATCGTTGAACTTCCAAAGTTCTGGGACCCTCAATGAAAGCCAAGGTGAAAAAAAGACGAAAGTACCTGCAGATCCAGGACTACATCAAAAAGAGGATACAGACGGGAAAGTATCCGGTAGGTACTTACCTGCCATCGGAGAACGAAATATGCGCACAATTCAGTACCACGAGGACAACGGTGAGAAGGGCCCTCGAGGAGTTGGTAAAAGAGGGTTTTGTCGAGAAGGAACACGGCAAGGGTAGCAGGGTTCTCGAAAGAAGGAAGTCATTGGGCCTTTTAACGGTCAAAGGGTTTTCGGAAGTAACCGATTACCAGGTCAAGACCGTGGTGCTGCAAGAGCCCAAAATCGGGGACTGGGGTGCCCTGATATCCTTTCCCCTGAGCGCTGCGGAAAAAAATGCCCCTTGCGTATACTTTCAACGGGTGCGTTATTTGGAGGATCGGCCGATCGTACTTGAACATAATTGGTA
>JBATHI010000192.1:0-1708 GCA_049666645.1 Flavobacteriaceae bacterium
CTGTTGTTTTACGGTAAAAAAAGAAGAAAAAAGAATAACAAGCCCAAACAAGAGCAGTGGAATAAGAATAAAACTTCCCATGGATTTATGTTTAAATTAATCGACTTAAGATAGCATTACTTAATGAAATTTGTAGCGTTTTTATCGGTTATGTTACAAATCCACTGAATGGGGAAGAAAATTGTTTGGTGCAAGAATAAGGGAGCTGCCGTTTAAATGGCTTGAAAGGATTCAATCGCCTTCTCTATCCTTTTAATGGTTTCCTCCTTGCCCAATAGTGTCAGGATATCAAACAAATGGGGTCCTTTCAGGTCGCCAACAATGGCCAACCGAAATGCGGGCATCAGCTTGCCAAAGGGCAATTCTTCCTGGGAAAGCCAGGCTTTTACCTCGGCCTCAACGTTTTCGGAAGAAAATGTGGCAATCGACTTCAATAGACCCACCAAGCGATTCATTAACCCGGAGGTCTCGGCTTTCCATTGTTTTTTGACCGCAGCCTCGTTATACTGCTTGGGCGCCCTGAAAAAATATTCGCCCAATTCCCAAAAGTCGGAAACAAAGGTCGCCCGTTCCTTGATGAGCGAAACCACCTTGATGAGATGGTGCTTGTCATCCAACATAGCCTGGTCAACTCCCTTTTCAATGAGCAAAATTCGAAAAGAGTCGGCCAGCTCAGCGTTGTCTTTTTCCTGTAAATAATGCTGATTGTACCATTTGGTCTTATCCGGATCGAAACGCGCGCCCGACTTATGTACCCTGTCCAAACTAAAAGCCTGAACCAGTTGGTCCAAACTGAAAATTTCCTGTTCCGTTCCCGGGTTCCATCCCAATAGGGCCAAGAAATTAACCACCGCCTCCGGAAAATAGCCGGATTCCCGATAGCCAAGGGAGTCGTTCCATGAGAGCGGAAAAACCGGGAATCCCAACTTTTCCCCATCTCTTTTGCTTAATTTCCCACTGCCCGTGGGTTTGAGAATTAACGGTAGATGAGCGAATTGAGGAGCGGTCCATCCAAAGGCATCATAGAGCTGTTGATGCAAGGCTAGGGAAGGCAGCCATTCCTCGCCCCGAATGACATGGGTAATCTGCATGAGGTGATCGTCGACAATATTGGCCAAATGATAGGTGGGCATGCCATCGCTCTTAAACAATACTTTGTCGTCTAGGGTGTTGGTGTCAATTTCAATCTGACCCCTGACAATATCGTTCAAAACCAATTTCTGGTCGGGTGGGGTCAAGAAACGGATAACGTGCTCCTCCCCTGCCGACAAACGTTTTTTTAATTCTTGGCCGGATAAGGCAAGCGAGTTGTCCAATTTGAGTCGGTTGTGCCAATTATAGATAAAGGTCTTTCCCTTTTCCTCATGGTTTTTTCTATGGTCATCAAGCTTTTCACTGGTGTCAAAGGCATAGTAGGCCATGCCAGACTGCAATAGCTGTTCAGCAAATTTTTGATAGAGGTGTTTTCGCTCAGATTGCCGATAGGGACCAAAAGGCCCTTCCTTCCCTGGACCTTCATCGAAGGGAATACGGCACCAGTTCAGGGAATCTATGATATATTGTTCCGCCCCATCCACATAGCGGTTCTGGTCAGTATCTTCTATCCGTAGTATGAATTGACCGCCATGTTTTTTGGCAAAAAGATAATTGAAAAGTGCGGTACGTACGCCCCCAATGTGTAGAGGCCCGGTCGGACTTGGTGCAAACC
>JBATHI010000193.1:0-5940 GCA_049666645.1 Flavobacteriaceae bacterium
GAGTAAAATGCTTCAAACAATTGAAACGCAAACATCGCAATAGGAATCAATAAAATATGATACCACCAGTCTCTGGAGGTAAAGAACCATATTATCAATAATAAAAAAGGAATTATTTTAACTGAAAGAAACCAGACATATGTTGATACATCTTCAAAACCATTACTTCCTATATCCAATCCAAACAAAGAAATAGTCGCATTGGGATCGTTTTTTGGCAAGTAGTCATAGATTTTGTATAAGAAAGGTGTAACAGCTATAAAAAAAACTGCGAATGAATCAAAAACCATTCTATTCTTTATACCTCTTTTTTTATCATTATTTATCATCAACCTACTCAGTATTTGTAGTGCTAACGTTTAAAATAAAAAAAAAGTATAAAAAAAGACAACTGTTGGTTGTCTTTAAAAGTTAAATATAAGTAATACTATATTAGTTCCTACTTGGTTCAGTCCTAACTTTACTCTTTTCAACCCCTGGAACATGTGATTTATTGTGATCGGGAACAGTATAGGAAGACATAGATGCGGCTAATACAAATGTTACCGCCAAAACTGAAATTACTACTTTTTTCATTTTCTATAGGTTTAAGTTAGAAATCGGACAATTTTTCTTTGGTAAATGTAAGAAAATTGCAGGGAAGTAAATGCATTTTATCGTTAAAACTTTACATTTTATCGTAAAAAGTAAACATTTCATCGAATATTGTACCGTTCATCGATTGTCGCATCATCTACCGAAGTACCCTATAAATTATCCCATTTTTAGATATGTATTTGGTAGTGAAGTCGTTAGCTATAAATAAAGTTCAATGGGAATTTAGCCAAAACAAAGACTCCTTGTATGCTCGTCCTTATGCTCTAAAAATATATGGCTTGCCTTTTCGGGGATAAGTGAAGGGATTTTTTCGGGCCATTCAATGAAAATCCATACATCCTGGTCCAGATAATCGTCTAAACCTAAGTCTAAAGCCTCCGATTCCTCTTCCAAGCGATAGAAATCGAAATGGAATGCCAAAAGTTCGTTGTTGGCCCCATGATATTCGTTGACAATGCCGAAAGTCGGACTGCTGACGGCATCAATACTGCCTAATTCTTGTACTAAACCTTTGATCAAGGTGGTTTTGCCCACACCCATCGGTCCGTTTATACAGATTATTTTTGAGGGGGATGAATTAATGACAAACCTGGCGATTTCCTGTATTTGTGTTTCTTTATAAACCTTCTTATGCATTTCGAAATTTTACCATGCGATGATTAATTCACAAAAATCCAAAATCGATTGATCATCTCTGTTCGATATCCAGATAATATTCAAAAATTGACACGATGTCTTTAGGTGCATTCACATCCAAATTCTCTTGCCTAACGAACTTTTCAATTTCTTTTTCGCGCATGGGGAAGAATTTGAAAAAGTCTTTCTTTTTGCGCGGCACTTCAAGTAAATCTGGTGTTTCCGATCTAAAATTGCTGATGAAATATAGGTCGTTGACCTTTAAAAATTTATCAGGTTTTTCGCCCCCATAGGCCTGTTGGTCCTTAACGCCCCGAACCAGTTTTATCCTTTCTTTAAGGTAAAGGGCAAACATGTCATCCAAATGGATCCTCTCGAAAAAACCCATTTCAATTTGATCTTCATCATTGCGATAGGAAATGGTTTGATAAACCCTATTACTACCGTCCAAAACATCGATAAGATAGGTTGTTCTCTTGTCCAAAATCATCATTTGTCCATCGCCAAGGTTAATCTCAATGGCATTGTCAAAAACATTGAAGCGTACAAACCTGGTTTCTTCCGCCCCATTTATTCTTGCTGGGACAAATGTTTCATTCAAATAAGGTGAACCTTCAATCTTATCGTAAATGGGGTTGGTCAAGCTTTCCAAATAAGCCGAAGTATCCATGATATCGCCGCTAAGGTTCTGTATTTGGGCACAAAGCAGCGTGACAAAAAGAAGGTGATAAATCTGCACTATTTTTTTCATGAATTCGATGGCTTTCTGCGCTTCAGGTTAGAAGTTCATTTTGGCTGCAAAACGATAAAAGGTATGATCATCTCTTCTAAGGAAACCCCACCATGCTGATAGCTATTACGGTAATAACTTACGTAATGATTATAATTATTGGGATAAGCAAAAAACAGGTCGTTTTTGGCAAAAATAAAGGAACTGCTCATATTGATGCTTGGCAAATGAATCTTTCTCGGGTCTTTTGCTTCATAAACATCCTTTTCATCATACGTTAGGCTGCGTCCTGTCTTATATCTAAGATTTAAACTGGTTTCCTTGTCACCAATAACCTTTGAAGGCTGTTTAACATTGATGGTACCATGGTCTGTCGTAATAATCAATTTCATGTCCAAAACCTGGGCCTGCTGTATAATTTCGAGTAACGGGGAATTCCGAAACCAGCTTTTGGTCAAAGAACGGTAGGCTTTGTCATTACCGGCCAGCTCTTTGATGACCTCCATTTCTGTTTTTGCATGGGAGAGCATATCCACAAAATTATAGACGATGACAGTAAGATCATTGGCTTTTTGTGATTTGAAGTTTTGCGATAGCTGTTTACCCTGCTTCAGGTTATTGATCTTATGGTATTCCCACTTTATGTCAAGACCCAACCGTTTGATCTGCGACTCAAGAAATTTGTCTTCGAATAAGTTTTTACCCCCTTCATCGTTATCGTTTTTCCACCAATCCGGATACTTTTTTTGCATGTCCAATGGGGTCAAACCCGAAAATATGGCGTTCCTGGCATATTGCGTGGCGGTCGGAAGGATGCTGTAATACGATTCTTCTTTGATTTTTTTATATGACGATGCCATGGAGTCTTCGAAAGCCAGCCATTGATCGTACCTTAAATTATCTATTACCACTAAAAGCACTGAAGCATCCTTTAGTTCCGGAACAACCTTTTCTTTAAATAGGGTGTGCGACATAATGGGGCCTTCAGGATCTTCAAACCATTCGGCATAATTTCGATCGATGAACTTTCCAAACTGGTTATTGGCCTCTATCTTTTGTGATTCCAGAATTTCGAACATCCCGGCGTCCTCTATTTCTTCTAACTGCATTTCCCAATAAACGAGCCTTCGGTATAGATTCACCCATTCATGATGGGTTCTCGCCATAGAAAGTTCCATTGCTATTTTTCTGAATTCCTGCTGATAATTGCTCGTCGTTTTTTCGGAAACCAATCTGGAGTGGTCCAGGTTTTTCTTGAGGGAAAGCAAAATTTGGTTCGGGTTGACCGGTTTTATCAAATAATCGGCAATTTTTGACCCTATGGCCTCCTCCATTATAAATTCTTCTTCACTCTTGGTAATCATCACAACAGGTAACGACGCATCCATTTGTTTGATTTCGCTCAAGGTTTCCAATCCTGAAATACCGGGCATGTTCTCGTCCAAAAAAACGATATCGACCTTAGCATTTACAAGTTCTTCCAAGGCCTCTTGTCCACTTCGGCATTGAATCACCTCATAATTTTTACCTTCGAGGAAAAGTATATGCGGTTTCAAAAGATCGATTTCATCATCGACCCACAATATTGTTATTTTGTTCATGTTCACGATTGTTTTATGAAGATCGGAGGCGTTTTTCAACCCTTTTTCATTTAGGGACCAAGCATTAATCACTTCCCATAGGGTCTCATTACAATTGCATAACTTTGCCCGAGGTTACCGAATACGAGTTAAACAGTTAAGCCACTTAAATTGATGCCGTCAAGTAAACTCAAAATCTTCAATGACCCAATTTACGGATTTATTGGTATTCCCAATACCCTAATTTTTGACCTGATTGCCGACCCATACTTTCAACGGCTAAGGCGAATTTCCCAAATGGGACTTTCTTATTTGGTATATCCCGGGGCACATCACACTAGGTTCCATCATGCATTGGGCAGCATGCATTTGATGCAGCAAGCTATACAACTACTTCGCCTTAAAGGAATTGCCATTGATGTAGATGAGGAACAAGGTCTTTTGGCGGCCATACTATTGCACGATATCGGTCATGGTCCTTTCTCCCATGCCATGGAAAATAGTATCGTTGAAAACATCGATCACGAACAGATTTCACTGCAGTTCATGAAGGCATTGAACGCTAAGTTTAACGGAAGTTTAACTACGGCCATAGCGATTTTTACTGGAAACCATCGCAAACCCTTTTTGAACCAATTGGTCTCCAGCCAACTCGACATGGACCGAATGGATTATCTGAAACGCGATAGTTTTTATACCGGGGTGGCCGAAGGAAACATCAATGCTGAAAGATTGATTACCATGTTGAACGTTGTGGATGGAAATCTGGTGGTGGAGGAAAAAGGTATTTATTCCGTCGAGAAATTTTTGATGGCACGGAGATTTATGTATTGGCAAGTCTATCTACATAAAACAGGTTTAGTGGCAGAACAGTTGTTGATCCGTACCTTAAGAAGGGCCAAGGAATTATTTCATTTGGGCCAAGTCCTGCCTTGCAGTGAAACGCTATACTTTTTTCTAAGTCATCAAATTACCAAAGCAGATTTCGATGGAGAAGTGCTACATCGGTTCTCGCTTTTAGATGATATTGACATTATTGCGGCCTTAAAACAATGGCAACAGCATGAAGATTTTGTCTTGTCAAAGCTCAGCACCATGTTGCTCAATCGACAGCTATTGGATATCAAACTAAAAAGTAAGCCCCCTGAAGCCGCGAGATTAACAAAATATTTTGAACAGTTCATGAATAAAAACAGACTCACAAAGAAGGAAACAGCCTATTTCGTGTTCTCCGATAAAATTGAAAACAAAGCCTATGATCAAGAACGCCAGAACATATATATCCTTAAAGCCAATGGCAAATTGGTGGATGTTGCTAAGGCCTCCGACCATTTGAATTTAAAGGCACTATCCAAAACAGTGACCAAATATTATATGTGTTACCCTAAAGATCCGGTATAACAATTTTTCTTACTTTTGTTCCCATGATTTTTACGGCGGGCCAAATTGCAGGGATTTTGGAAGGCGAACTGGAAGGAAACCCAGATATTGCCGTCCATAAGTTGGCCAAAATCGAAGAAGGTGTTCATGGTTCCTTAACCTTTCTTGCAAATCCGAAATATACTTCCCATATCTATACCACAAAAGCTTCGATTACCATAGTGAACAAAGACTTCGTCCCGGAACAATTATTGGAAACGACCTTGATCAAGGTGGATGACGCTTATAAATCGTTTTCAAAATTATTGGCCTATTACGACCAGGTCAAAAGCAACAAGTTGGGGATTGAAGAACCGGTTTATAGGTCTGAATCGGCATCTTTTGGCAAAGGACTTTATTTAGGCGCATTTTCCTATTTGGGCAGTAATGTGAGGCTCGGTGACCATGTGAAAATCTATCCTAATGTTTATATTGGCGATAATGTGGTGATGGGTAATAACGTAGTTGTCTTCGCGGGAGCTAAAATTTATTCTGAAACCGTGATAGGCAATAATTGTGTGATTCATAGTGGCGCGGTAGTTGGCGCAGATGGATTCGGTTTTGTTCCTGGTAAAGATGGGGAATTCAGTAAAATACCTCAAACGGGCAATGTGGTTTTGGAAGATAATGTAGATATAGGGGCCGGAACCACCATAGATCGTGCTACCTTGGGATCAACGATTTTAAGGAAAGGGGTAAAACTCGATAACCAAATTCAGATAGCTCATAACGTAGAAATTGGTGAACATACCGTTATTGCAGCCCAAACTGGGGTTGCGGGGTCTACCAAAATAGGGAAACATTGTATGATTGGAGGGCAGGTGGGTATCGTTGGCCACATCACGATCGGCGACCGAGTAAAAATACAGGCGCAGTCGGGGATTGGCAGAAATGTTAAGGATGATGAGGTTTTGCAGGGCTCGCCTGCACTTAGTTATGGCGATTTTAACAAGTCTTACGTCCATTTTAAAAATCTTT
>JBATHI010000194.1:0-1954 GCA_049666645.1 Flavobacteriaceae bacterium
CGAACTGCTTCAGTTCCAAGGCCGTTTCATCGGGCAGGATGTTGAGCAAGAGGTTCTCGGAGCGGTTTTTCTCTTCCTCGATGATCTTGTTGGTTTTCTTTACATAGCGATACCGCTTATAGGAACCAATGGCCAAAACAAAGACCAATACCAAAGACGAGATGGTGGCATAAAGCGCATATTTCTGTCGTTTTGCCAACAATTCCGATATTTGGGCTTGTTGTTTATATTGGTCACTTTCACTCTGTTTCTTCTCTAAATCGAAAACATACTGAAGGCCACGTATTTTGTCATCAGTTTTTATATTAAAGATCTTGTCCTTGATCTCCAAATACTTGTTCTGATAGGTGAAAGCATTTTTAAAATCCCCAGTGCTCTGATAAGCTATGGCCATCCCCTGATAAATATCCCTCAATTCCTCATTGGTGTCAAGATTTATTGCCATGGCCTCTGCATTCTGATACACTTGCAGGGCTTTTTTGGGATCGGTTTCATTAAACATATTCCCCATGGCCAAAAGTGTCTGTACTTGATCTAATGGCTGGTCCGATTCTTTTGCGGTTTCATAGGCAAGATCAAAATACTCAATGGCTTTTTGGATATTGCCGATTTTCCGTTCCTCTTTCCCGATCATGGTGAGGATATGGGCATAATCAGGCGAATCTTCATTGATGGCCAAGGCCTCTCTGTAATATTTTAGCGCATTTTCATTGTCGTCCCGTTTGCTATAGACTTCGCCTATGCCCATCAAATAGGTCGATTGGATTTTAAGATTGTTGAGATTGGGCAGATATTGCTCCACCTGCTGGTAATAGTCCAGGGCCTTGTCATAATCGAGCATTTGACTGTAAACCCCGCCGATATTGACCAAAGCAGAAGTAATTCGTAAAGGATCGCCCAACTTCTCCGAAAAACTGAGCGACTGCAGATAATAATCCAAAGCCTTGTCAAGACTGCCTTGATCGTAATAGACGACACCAAGATTAAGGGCCAAATTGGCAATGCCCAAAGTATCCTGTATCGCCTCAAAAGTCTGAAGGGATTGGGTCCAGTATTCCAAGACCTCCTTGTACTTGCTTTGATAATATTCCGCAAGTCCTTTGTTTTTTAAGGCATAAGCCTTTCCCCTATCGAAATCCAGTTGATTCGCCAGGGTAATGGCCTCGTCTGCATAGGCCTTGGCCTGATCAAATTCTTCCAACTGAATCAATTCCAAACTCAAAGCATTCAGGGTAGCGACCCTTTCTGCGTCTTGCTGCCCTGTTTGTACTATGCTTTTTAAACTATCGATGGCATTGTTCTGGGCCAATAGGGGGTTCGATGGCACTGCAAGTAGCAATACCAGCAGGGAACCCCAAAAAGACCAAAACCTTTTACCCATAAGCGGTTATTCCTTAATTATGATGAACCCTTCGTTTTCACAGGCACCAATGTTCGTTTGAACGATATACATGGCTGCTGGCAACGACCCCATATCTATGACGATCTGCTGTCCATCGGCGAATGAATACCCAACCGTTTCCAAGGTATTCATATTGGTAAGCGTAATGCTGGCCGCACCCGACACCCCTTCAATAGGTTGAAGATACAACATATAATCATCATCTGCACTTACCGGGTTGTTATAAATCACGCATTCGCCATCCGGACCACCGTTCGCAGCAAAGCCGCCCAATGATATCGTTGGAAAGGTTTGTGGATCGTTGTAATTGTTCAAACAGGAGAATTGAATACCATACTGCCTCGTCGGAACGGTGTAATTCCCTGATACATTGCGCTTGGCTCCCACCCTGTAAATGAAGGTGGTTTCATTTTCATAGACCACCTCAACATTCACCGTAGGGGCCCCATTAAAGTCGGCCACATAGGAATTATTATATCCGTTGATCCTCAATAAACCATCATCCGTTGTCTCGACCCCAATCTGCGTAGCACCATCAACTGTGTATTCCAG
>JBATHI010000195.1:0-16381 GCA_049666645.1 Flavobacteriaceae bacterium
GGATATTCGCCGCCCGCCATGCCGGGAAAAAACCGGCCAGGGTACACGCCAAAATCAATACAAAAACGGTGGAAAGCGCCACATTGAAATTCACCGATGGATTCAGGATCTAATCTACTTCTATCAATGGCCCCACGATTTCCAAAAGTGCCATGCTAACGATAAGACCGGTAAAACCTGAGATGGCGGTGACAAAAATCGCCTCGTGCAATATCATGGCTACAATAGACCTGGGTTTGGCACCTAAGGCCTTGCGAATTCCAATTTCCCGTGTCCGTTCCTTGACCACGATCAGCATAATATTGCTCACGCCGACCACCCCGGCAATGATGGTACAAATTCCTACGAACCAAAAAAATAATTTGATATTTCCGGTAAGGCCATAGTATCTTTTAGCCTCTTCCAGGGTATTGAATACATTGACGGCACTCCCATCATCAGGGGCCACGGTATGCGCCTCCTGTAAATAGGATTTCAGTTCCTGTGAAAATTGCATCGATTCCGCAACCGCCTGCTCAAAGGTTTCGGCAGGTTGTAAGGTATAGGAAAGGTTATTGACCTGGTTTGACCCGTTGAATACGCGTTGTGCCGTTGTGACGGGTATGAACATCCGATCTTCTTCACGATCGCCGCCGATATCACCATATACCCCTATAATTTTGAATTTTATTCCAGAAAGATCCAAATAATCCCCCATGGGATCTTCGCCATTTTTAAAATACTCCCTCTTGATCTTGTTGCTGATGATGATTACCTTGGCTGCCGATTCCTCATCGCTTTGGTTGATGAACCTGCCCTGGGAAAGAAATTGGTTCTCGATAAATTGGAATCCGGAAGATACGCCCTGCACACTGTAACCAATAGCCTCGTTCTTATAATTCACCAATACGTCCCGTACACGATAAACCGGCGACTTTTTGTCCAAGCTTTCGGAATATCTTGCGTTTACATAATCATAGTTTTCGTTGCGAAGTTGAATACTTCGGCCCGGATTGAGGCCTTTATATTCCTTTGTGGTCACCTGGGTCCAAACCCAAATACGATTGCTGGCATCGGCTTCGAACTCTTTGGCGATGCCATTTTGCATGCCCTGCCCAAAACCCAACAAAATGACTAGAATAAATATTCCCGAAGCCACGGAAAGGCCAGTAAGAAAAGTGCGAAGTTTGTTTTTCCGGATGGTGTCAAAAATTTCCTGCCATCTTTCGATATCGAACATAATTTTGGGCTGATTGATGAATTGGGCCGAGGGAACCGTTCTACCATAAGACTTGTGCCCATCAAGATCGTTACAGCAACAGACCTTAAAAAAGTGTTAAAATTGGCACATGGTTAGGCCCTCATCTTACGATAGACGAAGTAAAACAACACCCCGACCAAAACATATGGGATGGCCATCAAATACACAATGCCATTGTTCACCCCTTCCGCAACGGCGTTATTTCCTTCACTTTCCAAAACCGCCCTGCACATGGCACACTGGGCCATGACAGTCTGTGGCTGAATGAGCCAGAGGAAAATAACGATAGCGAACTTCCTGAACATTTTTAGAAATTAGGGATAAAAGGGGGAAATCATAAAATAAACGATGACCCCGGTAACCGCAACATATAACCAAATGGGAAAAGTGATCTTGGCCAGTTTGCGATGTTCGGCGAACTTGTTCAAATAGGCCCTCATATAGGTCTTCAGGACCAAGGGGATGATCGCAATGGACAACAGCACATGGGAAACCAAAATAAAATAATATAAATATCGCAAGAGGCCCTGCCCCCCGTAAGAGGTAGAATCTGAAGTCATATGATAGGCCACGTACATCACCAAAAAGAGCAGCGACAACACGATGCAGCCGGTCATCAAGTTTTTGTGAAGCTGCCTCTTCCCGTTTTTTATGGCCCAAACCGCGAGTATCAGCAAAAGGGCCGTAATGCCGTTGATGGTGGCGTAAATGGGCGGTAAAAATCCCAGCCGATCTACATTGGGTATTTTCACACCAAACAATATGGCCACTATCAGCGGAATGATGACAGAGACCACATTGATCCCAATATTCAATTTCCTTTCTTTTTGCAACAGCTTATCCATCTATTCCTGCAATAATTTTTTTATGTCTTCCTTCAAAATCGAAATCTGTTCTTTTTCGCCTTCTTCATTGGCGCCTTGTGCCTCGGTAATCGTCCCTCGGTAATATACGATCGGGTTGCCGAACGAATCGACCCGGGATCTCAGATAGCCATTCTTGTCGATCAGTGCAAAAAGTCCGGAATGTTCAAAACCGCCAGCAACTTCAGGTGCTTCAGCTGCAAAAATATAAAACCCGGAATTGGCCAAATCCAATATCTCCTCACTGTCACCGGTCATCAGGTTCCAATCAAGGTCGGTGATTCCGTTCCGCTCGGCGTATTCCTTGAGCACTGATGGGGTGTCGTAATCCGGCGTAATGCTAAAGGAGGCAATGCCGAAATCATCCTCATCTTTAAAAGTGTTCTGTATCCCTACCAAATTTTGGTTCATGATGGGGCAGATCGAAGGACAACTGGTGAAGAAAAACTCTACCACAAAGACTTTTCCCTTATAGTCCTTATCGGTCACCAGTAGGCTGTCTTGATTTAAAAAGGCAAACGAAGGGACCATTCTTTTCTTCCCGTTCATGAGCACATAGGCCAGTGCGTCGGCATCTGGCATCGCGTTCATCCTATCGTTTTGTACGATCGTACCCCCCTTTATCCTATCGATGATCCTGGGAATGAAGATGATCCCGAAGACCAGAACGACCAGGGAAACCCAAACATAAGTGTATTTTCTTTTTTCCATTATTCCATCCTCAACGACTCAAAGCCATATCTATGTGATTCCGCTCGACCAGTGGTCTCACTTCGACCTATAGGCATTGTTTTTCTTTAGGGCCAAGCGATATTCTGCCAAGATTATTTTAACGTCGTCCTCCATTTTATTGTTTAGATCCGCCACCGAGGTGGTGTCGAAACCATATTTGGTCCCTTCATCCCCATCGTTTTTGCGGCCCCTTAAATTCAGATCTTTATCGATAATGAATACATAGGGGGTATACAGGTCCTTGTCTAATGAAAGATCGGTTCGTAAACCGTTGAATACCTCTTTGATCTTATGTTCATCGGCATAGATGAAAAACCATTTGGCCGTATCGGCCAGGTTGCCCAATTCCTTTTTCAACGCAGTTACCTGTTCCTCACCTTCCTTCGGAACGATGATTACGAACTGAAAATCATTGAATTCATAAAACCGCTTGTATATTTTTTGGTTGATGTTGAACACATTACCCTTTTTATTGGCGACGTCCCTACCCAAAAAGCCCAAGACCGTAATCTTGTTCTTTAAGGAAAAAGTATCATCGAGTATGCTTACATCTTTAACTTTTTCGGTAAGTATGGGCAATTTTCCGAAGTTGTTCACCCCAGAAGCGAAGAATAGGTAGGCAACGATAGGGAGCACGAACAAAACCAAGAGAACAAGCGTCTTTTTCATCAAGCCAATTTCTGTGCAAAAATAAAAAAGACGGTAATGAAACCGTCTTATTATGCTGTTAATTTTAGTGGATTTTTAGGTTTAAAAATTCCATTTTACGAAGCCGTCTTTGTAAACGTTGTATACGTAGTCGGCTTCAAACAAAAGAATAAAGACCAGATAAGCGACCAGAAAGATTGGCGTCCATACCACGGACCTTCGAAGTGAGGAACGCTCATCCCTGAGGTGCATGAAATCCCAGGCGATATAATAGGCTTTCACCAAGGTCAAGGTAATGAATATCCAATTGAGCACCTTCATTCCCAAAAAGTAAGAATGCGTCAAAGAATGGGGTTTGGTGATCCCCAATACCACTTCCACGGCGGTAACCACGGTTAAAAAGACCAGTACTCCCCAAATCTTTTGGGTGTTCGACTTGAATTTCAAAAGCCCCCTAAAAATCTCTAATTTATGTGCGTGTGCCATGTGTTATGTAACTTATTATGCAATCTTTTCAATCACAACCAGGTCTTGTTTTGTATTAAACAAGGTAAAAGAAGGTAAATACGAATACCCACACCAAATCTACAAAGTGCCAGTATAATCCAACTTTTTCGACCATTTCATAATGGCCACGTCGTTCATAGGTCCCCAAAATCACATTGAAGAAAATGATTATATTGATCATTACCCCTGAAAATACGTGAAACCCGTGAAAGCCCGTAATGAAAAAGAAGAAATCGGCAAAGAGTCTGCTGCCGTATTCGTTATGGATCAGGTTGGCCCCTTCGACCACCAATCTGGCCTCCTTGATTTTTTCAAGCGAAGCTTCCCTGGAAAGCACCGTTTTATGCCCTTCCTCGTTGATCGCCTCGGTACGTATTACGATATTGGGATTGGACTTAAGGCCTTCCGCAACTTCAGTTACCGAATATGAGGGTAAAAATCCTTCCTGCTGAAACCAAACCCCGTCGTTTCGTTCGTTCCTGACGCGCTCTGTTGGAATTGTTTTGGCAAAATCCGCCAGTGCCGCCCTTTCGCCCGAATCGGCTTTTACAAATTGCAGTATCCTTCCACCCTGGGTCTCAACGGCCCCATAATCGCCACGAATGAAAGTGGCCCATTCCCAAGCCTGTGAGCCTACGAAGATCGCGCCTCCGATAATCGTCAGGAACATGTACCAAATCACGGCGTTTTGTTTCATTTTGTGCCCGGCATCCACCGCAAGCACCATGGTAACCGAGGACATGATCAGGATGAAGGTCATGAACGCCACATAGTACATGGGATAATTTCCATGGAAAAAAGGAACGTGGGTAAAGACTTGATCGGCAATGGGCCAGGATTCGATAAACTTGAACCTGGAAAAGCCGTAGGCCGCCAAAAATCCGGAGAAGGTGAGCGCATCCGATACCAGGAAGAACCACATCATCAATTTGCCATAACTGGCACCCAAAGGCCTGTTACCGCCTCCCCAAACGTTTTCTTCCGTAGCTGATGTCACCGTAGAATCCATATCTATAAATGAAAAGTTAAAGTTGCCACAAATTTACATTTTTTTCGTGCATACAAAAGCCGAAAAGGGGTCAAAACAAACTTTTATGAAAAATATTATTTCACAAAGGTCATGAACAGCACCAAATATACCCATAACAGGTCCAAGAAGTGCCAGAAGGTGGCGCCCAAAGACATTCCCAGATACGATTCGGAGGTATATTTTCCTTTCAACTGATTAAAGAGCACGACGGTCAATGAAATGATCCCCGCCAGCACGTGCACGATATGTACTGCGGCGATCAAAAAAACATAAGACATTTTTATGCTACTCGTCGGGCCCGTGAAGTAGTAGCCATAGGATAACATCTCGTTGAACCCCCTGAACTGCAATACGATGAAAGCCACTCCCAAAACCAATGTGAGCAATAGCCATGACGTACATGCTTTGGCACGGTCGTGCCCAATCGCATTTTTTGCCAATATATAAGTTAGGCTACTGAGCAGGATCACAGCGGTACTGATGTAAAAGTAATACGGAATCTGTAGATCGGTCAACCAATCTTCCCGGCTACTGCTCACGATATAGGCGCTCGTCCAGCCGGCAAAGCCCATTAACAGGCTGGCGATACCAAACCACAGCATCATTTTTTTCGCCCTTTCATTTTTCTTCCTCTCGGTACCTTGGGTCAAATCCATAGTTTCGAATTATATTAATTTGTCAACAACATAGACAATTTGCATCAGCGTGATATAGGTTACGCTGGCGAGCATCAATTTCTTGGCTGAAGCGTTGTCTCTTTTTTCATATAGTCGGAAGGCGAAGAACAACATCACCGATCCCATCAAAAAGATTATGATCGCCGCCGCGACGGAGAGTTGCAGCCTTCCCGTAATGCCGAAAACGGGAATTACGGAAATGACCATCATCCAAATGGTATACATGATGATCTGCAAGGCGGTGCCCTTATCTTTTTTGCCCGTAGGCAACATCTTGAAACCGCCTTTCTTATAGTCATCATCCAACATCCAGCCCAATGCCCAGAAATGGGGGAATTGCCAAAAGAATTGAATCATGAACAGGGTGCCCGGCTCAATTCCAAAATCATTGGTGGCGGCCACCCACCCCAACATGAAGGGGATGGCACCAGGAAAGGCGCCCACAAAAACAGCAAGTGGCGTTTTGGTCTTCAGGGGCGTATAAACACTGGTATACAAAAAGATGGAAATAGCCCCGAACATAGCGGTTTTGGGGTTAAGGATATATAAGGTAACGATTCCCAAAACGGTGAGTGTTATGGCGATCGACATGGCGCGGCCGACCGTCATTCTGCCCGAGGGAATAGGGCGGTTTCGGGTACGGTTCATCAGGGCATCCAAATCCTTTTCGATTACCTGATTATAGGCATTTGAGGCCCCGACCATACAATAGCCCCCAAAAGCCAGCAACAATAAAGGGACCAAGGTCAATTGTTCCGCACCCAAAAAATAGCCCGCAATGGAAGAGAAAACCACGCTGATCGCCAGACGGGCTTTGGTAATTTCCTTAAAATCAGAAAAGACCAGGGCCCATGAACTCGTTCTTGCAGTGTCCACTGCGGTTTTCATCCATTGTTTTTTACGGCTGCAAAGATAGGCCGCTATGCCAATTTCTCCAACGAAATGCCTATGTTTATCTTATCTTTTATGCAATTAAAAAATCAAGATGAAGACAATCCCTTTTATGTTATCCATGGTCATTTGCCAATTTGGATTCTCGATACTCAAAGCTCAAGAAGCGCCGGTGAACATTTCGGTCGATACCCTTTCCAAACAAGTTTATATGCTCACCGGTCAGGGCGGCAATATTGGTATTTATGTGGGTGAAGACTATGTTTTTATGATCGATGACCAATTCGATCGTTTGAGCGACAAGATCAAGGCGTCGATCGCCACCCTGAGCGACAAGCCCATCGCTTTTTTGTTGAACACCCATATGCACGGCGATCATTCTGGCGGTAATGCCAAATTCAATTCGCGCGAAACGGTATTGGTGGCCCATGATAATGTAAGGGACAGGATCGGCAGCAATCAAAAAACGAAACTGGAGGCCCAAGAAATTACCGAGGAAGAATATGAGAGGATGTTGCCAGAGGTCACTTTCTCCAACGACATCACTTTTTTTGACGGAGATGAAAAAATACTGGCCTTTCATGTCCATAATGCACATACCGATGGGGATGCCATGGTATATTTTGCCGAAAACAATGTGCTCCACATGGGCGATACTTTCTTTGCGGGCCGCTACCCGTATATCGACCTGGGAAGCGGTGGCAGTGTCAATGGTCTTATCGAAGCCCAAAAAAAGGCGCTCATGCTCATCAATGCCGATACCAAGATCATCCCCGGCCATGGCCGGCCTTCCACAAGATTCGAATTGGAAGCTTTTTTGGCCATGTTGCAGGACATCAAAGCCAAGGTACAAACGCAAATCGATGCGGGAAAAACCTTGGAAGAAGTGATGGCCGACAAGGTGCTCACGGCTGAATATGACGCATCTTTTGGAGGTGGGTTCATCAACCCTGAACGCTTGCGAGAGATTTTCTACAACAGTTTAAAGGGAAATGGGCAATAGGCCTAAATCATATTTTCAAGAAAAACCTCCCAACAACTTCTGCCCCATGGCGACCTTGCATCATACAAGCAATGGAATAGCATGGCCTTGCCCGATGCCACCAAACAAAAAACCAGGACATGTCCTGGTTTTTATTGTAAAGTGTTATGCTTTCTATTGTAGCTTAAAGGTAATGGGGATACTGAATGGTACCCTTACCGCCCTGCCCCTTTGTTTTCCCGGGGTCATTTTTGGGAGTTTGGAAATGATCCTAGCGGCCTCTTCCTCCAAATTTTTGTCGGGGCCCCGCATCCTAACGTTGCCGATGCTACCGTCTTTCTGGATCACGAACATTACGTTGACCCTTCCTTGAACACCCATTTCTTGGGCGATTTCAGGATAACGGAAGTTTTTGCTGATATGCTTTTGCATCATATCGTTAAAACAAGCCCTTTTATCCTTTTCATTCTCACAACCGGGAAACACAGGCACGTCCTCGATGACCGCAAAAGGCACGTCGATATCATCTTCGACTTCCTCGCTCTGCACGTCATCAACACTGATCACCTCTTCTTCCTGGCTGGATTCGGTGGACTCGATCACCGTTTCCTCCACCTCTTCCTCATCTTCCACCACTTCAATGATTTCAGGTGCTGCCGGAGGCGGCGGAGGCGGTGGGGTCTTGATCTGTTCGGTCATGGGTACTTCTTCATCCAACATATCATCAACGTTCAGTGAAATGTCATATTCATTTTCCTTATCATAGGTTTTCCATTCCAATGCCTGCCACGTGACCAGCATTACAACGGCCAAACCAATCACAAAATAAAGAGCACTGTTTCGTCCTACATCTGCCTTGGGACTCTTTTTCGCTTCCATAATTATGCTTTTTAATGTTCGCTAATTTAATTAAATAATCCTTAATAAAACAATTAATATTTCCAATTTAATCGCCTTTCCCCCTTAAATATGATTACAATGGTCAAAATACCGACCAAAGTGCCCATGCAATTGGCCAAAACATCAAAGACATTACCTTCCCTTGATGTGGTGAAACCATACTGAATTACCTCAATAACCATACCATATATAATCATCAGAATCCCAATTAATATAAGGGTGGGTTTCAATCCTTTTTCGCCACGGGTACGCTCCCTGATAAAAAGACCGCCCAAAAAAGTAGCCATGGCATAAAACACAAAATGCACCAGCTTGTCCATATTGGGAATGCCCAAATCTGGCAAGTCATTGTCTTTAAAGGAATGGAGACTGAGAAAAGTAATCAGGCCCATCCATATCAAAAATGCGATGGTGAACCCATTTTTTTTAAGCACCTATCAATTCTTTGTAAGCCTTTGCACTGAGTAGATCGGCAAGCTCGGAAGTGTTGCCTATTTTGATCTTTACCATCCAACCTTCACCATAAGGGTCACTGTTCACTTTTTCAGGTTCTTGTTCCAATAAGGTATTGAATTCAATGACTTCCCCGCTCAAAGGCAAAAACAGGTCAGATACGGTCTTTACCGCTTCCACAGTGCCGAAAACCGCCTCTTTTTCAAGGGTTTCGTCAAGGGTCTCGACCTCTACATAGACAATATCGCCCAGTTCGCCCTGGGCAAAATCGGTGATTCCGACCGTTGCAATATCCCCTTCGACCCTGACCCATTCATGGTCTTTGGTATATTTTAATTCCGATGGTATGTTCATTTTGTATTTTATTAACGAACAAATGTAAATGATTAAATAGAGCTATTCAAAAAAAAAAGCCTGTGCCTGATCATTCGAAAAAAGGTTAGGCCAAAGTGTCGGGACGCACGCTGTGAAGATACCGGAATTGCTCCTTGGCCATGACTGTCAACTCACCGGCCTCAATTGCCGAAATTGTAGCGAAGGGTAAACCCGGTGTTCACTGTAGTTTGTGGAAATGCTGTAGAAACGGCAAACTTGGAAAACGAGTGATCGTAGAAGAAGAGCGCGTTCAGGTTTTTGCTCAAGGCATAATCGGCCGTGAACTTTATGGAAAGCAGGTTCTGGCCCGAGGTAATCTGGTTGTTGTCGATATCCAAATTTCTGATGATGGTGATATTATCCCTCAAACTCACGTCGGCCTTGAGGTTCAAGTCGCCCTTCAAGCGGGTCTTATTGCCACCTATGTTGGTCACGAACTGTACATCCTTGATCCTGTAACCCAGCCCTACCGTATATTCCCTGCCATTGATCTCGGTCATGAGGTTGTTGTCGAAACTCAACGACATCGCTCGGTCTGTGCGAACTTCGGCCAGTATGCTCACCGAATTCTGCATCTCAAAGTCGACCCGGAGCAAAGGGTTGAACTGGTCGGTCAACACCACATTGTTCAGGATGAGGTCGGACAGAAGATCGTTGTTTTCAGTGTCTACCGGGCTGCCGCCATCGTTGATCAGCTGTTGCTTTTCCAAGTTGGTCTGGAACGAATTGATACTGTAGGCTGCCCGGTAGCCATGCTGCAATGAAAAGCGCCTAAACTTTTTCTTGAACCATTGGTTGCGCATGAGGCCGGTATATTTGATGTTCCAATTGGGAATCGGTATTTGTCGGAAAACGTCCAAATTCACCCGCTCGACATCCTGTCCTGTATAGGCCGCAAAAAAGGCGGGCAGTAATACATCTTGACTGGTCTTCCCATAAAATTCCGGAAAGCCATCGGCATCTATGGTTCCAGGGGCTTGGCCACGATCGCTCACCAGGCGGTTGGCGATGGTGATCCTGTTTTCTTTGAATATCTCGAAATAGGTCGAATCGAACTCGTCGCTCTTGCCAAAAATCGTGCCGATCATCATGGTCGAAATACTGAAATTCCCATAATTATTGCCCAATTGCTGGTTATACCGCAATTCCCCATTTTCGGTAACGATCTCAAAATTTTCCTGATAACTGTTCGAATATTGCCGATCTGCCGTTAAGTCTATGGTCAAATCCTGTACCGGCTGTGCCGTGGCGGTAATGTTCAGTTGCTTGTTGGTCCTCCTTATAAACTGTTCATTAAAGTCCGCAAACTGGGTCAACCAGCCATTACGGGCCGCATCGAAACGAACATCGGCCTGACTCCCGAACACAAAACCCAGGGTGGGCCTTGCCGAGCCGATAAAACCAATGCTCTGGGTGTAGCCCGGCAACACCGTACCATTGCTTTCGTTATAATTCACGTTCAAACGTTTCACCATGGTAATGACATCGACCGCCGTATTCCAAAGCCCACTCGTTTTATCGGGTGTTTTTTCCGCAGATTTTGAAGGGTTACCCGCCTTATCTTTTCGAATTGCCGCCTGACTGGCCAAGACCTTTCCATCGTTCTTCTTCAGGCCCAAAAAATCGTAGAATTTCTGAAGGGTAAGGTTGGAGGTCAGGTTATGGGTGCTGGCATTCTGAACGGTATTGATAGCAGATCCTGCCACTTCGGTAAGGGCATCCCCCCCGCGCTGCCAATCAAAATTACTGGTATAGCTGTACTGTGCCGTGATAAAATCAAGGGCGGGAATCTTATTGAAAGGCACTTCATAGTTCAGTTGCATCTGTTGGGCATGTCGATTGGGCTCTCCAAGATCCCAAAATCCGTCCCAGAGGCCCAGGGCCCTATCAATTTCCGAGTTGGGGTCGTTCTTGTCTTCCAGATAGTTGCGCACAATATGGTTGTTCGAGGCCGTTAGGTTCAACCGAAGCGACTTGGTTAAGCTGTAATTTACGGCATACTGCCAATTGAACAGATAGTTCCGCTGTTGCAGTTCGGGAAGTGACAAAAAGTTGTTGGGATCCTCCCCGGCAGGAATTACGTTCCTGAAGGTTTGTCGGTTAAATTGCCGGTTGATATTGGAATTGACCGAAACACTCGTTGGCAACAAACTCAAGTTCAGCTCCTTCAACCATTGCCAGTACTTGCCGGTGAACAGGGAATCCTTTTTCATAAAAGGAGCAACCTCAAAGGGCTTGAAATTGTGGGTATACACCATCCCTGCCACCACGTTCTGGTCTTGCAGTTGCTGTACTTCAAAATCGCGATGGTCTGTTTGGTTGTAGGAATAGTTAAAGGTGAAATTTTCTATATCGAAGAAATTGGCTTCGGCCTCTTCGCCTCTATTCTTTCTTACGCCGATCAGGTTGATGCTCGTTCTTTTCGTATAGTCCTCCGCCCGCTCCCTCAGGTTGTCGGCATCTTCCTGGTTTACGGCGGTCTCGATCAAATCGTTGAGTTTGAGGTCGTCGAACTCGGGGTCGAATTCGGGCGTGATCTTTTGTTCGGAAATCCCATAATTAAAGGGTATCTGTATGCCCCACTTGGGCGGTAGCAGTTGGCCGACATTTACATTGGTGACCACGTCATAGGAAATGGCATCTTCGCGGGCCCGCTCGTTCGGCATTTGATCGATAGCACCAAAACCTGAGGTGCTTTTGCTTCCAGTAGCGGAAACGTTGGCAAAATCGGCGATGTTGGCATCCATTGCCAAGACCGAGGCCCAACCACCATTGTTGTCGAGGCCTGCGAGGCGGAGTTCATTGAACCAAACTTCTCCATTTGTGGCAAGGTCGCTGACATTTTTGATACCCACCATCATGCTCCGAATATTTCCCAAAGAAGGATTTCCCCGGATACCGATCCGTATTTTCCCTTCCGATCTCGGCGCAAATTCGCTTACCTCAACCACTTCCCCGTTTTCAACTTCATAATAACGGAGCTCACTTAATGGTACCCCATCATTTCGGATATTGATCCTCAACGATTTCACCTTTTTTAAATCGGCCAAAGCAATGGTCATCCT
Organism: Flavobacteriaceae bacterium; assembly: GCA_049666645.1. Classification (GTDB taxonomy): domain Bacteria; phylum Bacteroidota; class Bacteroidia; order Flavobacteriales; family Flavobacteriaceae; genus Pelagihabitans. The sequence continues at coordinate 12,364 of JBATHI010000195.1, forward strand.
GTTCGCCTCCGGCCAAATTTCATTTTCACTGCGAGCGCCGAATTCGGTAAATTTTAAGGGCAGCTCTATTTGGTAAAAGTTTTCGGTGAAATCGGTCCCGATCCTCAAAAATCCCACCAAAGGGGCTTCCGATGGGTTTAGGGCGACACCCACTTCTTCGGCATGCAAAAACATTTTAATCTTTTCGTATTGACGAAGATCGATGTTCAAATTTTTGAACACCCCTCTTGAATCTTGGGGTTCAAGATTTCGCACCAACAAAGAAAGCGACTGTTCGTTCTGTTGGATAATCGTATTGTTATTGTTCAGTTGTTCCCTGCGCACATCGGGCGGGAGTACATAGGGGATGGGCGTACGTTGCTCGTTTTCCTGGATGTTCACGGCGTTGACCTCCAGGGTGGTGGCATCCAAAGAAGGATCTTCACCATCGGCCTGTAATGTTTTGTTGTAGGTTCGCCAATCTCCGCGTACCAGGTCCAGGGTGGCGAACCGAAGGACCACATCATCGGAAAAACCCGTCAAGTACATCCGCATGGAGCTGATCGATCTGAAATCATTGATGCCCCCGACCGAAGCGGTAAAATCGCTCAAAGGAATTTTATACTGTATCCATCGCGTCCTTACCGAGCCGCCATCGGGTATTCGATTTCCGCTGAGCACCAATGAATCCCTGATATCGGTTACATACTGGTCATTGATACCGGTACCGGGTTTGATATCGACTTCATAGCTGTAATAGCTGTCTACGGTTGTCATGGTCAAATCCCTATCGATGTCCTCCACATCGGGAAGGGTCGTATTCCCGCGATTGTCGTTGGTCACCTGTACGGGGGAATTTCCTTGGGGATTGTTAAAGTTCAGGTACCGGTTGAGGATGCTCCCCTCGCGCTGAAGGAAGTACTCATAATTATCCCTGGCGGGATCTTCCGGGGGACCGTTATAAACCGGGGCCGTACCGCCTTCCGGAATAAAGGTGGCCTCCTGTGCGTCATCCAATCCATCGAAACCTACATCTTGTGCCCTTCTGGTCGCTTCATCCACATCGAAAGCATAGACCAAGGCCTGTGTTTGTGGCACCCTGGCCCATTCGGTATTGCGGGTTTCATTGCTGTTCGGATCCAAGGGCAGCCCGTTTTCGTACTGTTTCCTTCCGTCGGGAAGAATATCTTCGGTAATGTTGCCCAAATCGATGACCAATTTTCCCGGTCCTGTGCCGATGTTGTCGACATAGGGATCCATCACCCAAAACTGGATGAATTCAACATTGGCCTGTTCAAAATTCGTACTGCTCAATGAACGCATGATCCCTGCCCACTTCTGCTCGGGCAATTGTTGTTCGAAGCTTTCAATGCCGTTGTCTACCGGTGAGGCGTTATAGGGGCCCCTTATATTGGGATAAAAGGCCAAGTCAAGCGTGGTCTGCTGTTGGGTCTGGCCCTGTGCTATTTCGACCTGCGGAAAGACCTCATCGATAAAAATGCGCCTGGTCTCGTTTTTCGAAATATCGCTGTCGCTGATACTTGAAGGCCTTTGGTTGGTATAAAAAATGGGGTCGATCGTATACCAGGCGAGCTTGGCACGTTTGTATCCCTTCCCGATGGAAGAGGTTGCCAGATCGGCTATTTCCTTTGGCACGCTGGCCAAGGTCCAACCCAAGGACGAACGGATATCGATCAAGGCCTGTGAGCCTTCAAAATCATCCAAATAGGTGGTGGTCTCCCCTTCGAAATCGGCATTTTTTGGAGAACTCGGTTTTAGCCATGCGATTTCGCCCCGAAGGGAGAGGTTCGACGGTACATCGGTATCGATATTGGGCAGTTTGTTGACCAAACGGGTCAACAGCGGTATTTCGGTCGAAAAATTTCCATTGAGCCCGAAAACGGTATTGTTCACCGGTTCAACCCCAAAATTGGACTTTTGTGTCAGCGGCCTCTCATTCAAGTTCAGCAAAGTGGCCCCCATCACAAAATTCTTGTTGATCTGGTGCTCTACATTGACCCCCGTAAATCGCCTTGTCTGCTGACCGAAAACCGCATTGTTTTCAACGGATATGTTGATGGGTGTATTGGAAGCTTCCAAACTCGGGTCGAGAATCTGTACCGTTCCCGCCTGATAGTTTACCGTATAGTCGATGCCCTCCTGTAATTGCCTTCCGCCTGCGGTGACCCTGACCGAACCCCTGGGAACATTGAACGCTCCGATGGGAATACCGTTGCTGCCTTCCGATTTGTACCTGCCCTTCAATATGAATTTGTTCTGTTCCGGATTTTGGAGGGCGGCCGCCTTGGTGAGCGCATACATATCGCGGAAAACATAGCGCTTTTGGTTCTCGTTGTAATCTTGTTGGTTGGGGGAGTCATAATTACCGGTCGTGCCCTGCCCCAAGCGGTTGAACAAAAATTCACCGAACGGTTCTACCTTGGTAAAGATGATCCTACCTCCCCTGGTATCGACAGTGATGCCCGGCACAAAATCAAAAAAGCCGTCCCCGCCAGGTTGCAGGTCGTTATAAATATTGAGGCGGTCAAAATTGAACACTTCCAAAAGAATGCGTTCCTGAAGGGCATCCGGCCAACCGGAACCCGGACCTTCGAGTACCGGAGTGATATAGTTTCTAGGGGAAGGATCGGAATAGAGTATGTTCAGCTTGAAATCGTCCTGGCTCAATTGAAAGGCACCCGTAGCATAGATATTTTTCATCATCAGGTCCCAGATGGGATCGTTGATGTTCGTAATATTGCTTTTTAAAAGCTTGAGAATTAGGGTATTGTTGTTGATCACGGGATTGACACCTCCCGAAACCGTTGTGGCATCGAGACCTCCATTGGCAAATTCCCCTACCTGAAAAACCTCTCCGTTGTAGATATACTGAAACGCTACCCCAAGTACCTCGTCATTGCTCAGGCGTTGGTTCAATGAAACGTATCCCAACTGGGAGTTGAAATCGTAATCCCTTCCCTGCTCCAATTTTCGGGCATTCTCCAAAATGGCGAAATCGGTGCCTTGGGAAGCTTGGTATCCGGTAGGGATATCAAAACCGTTGTCGACCGTTGCGATATCGCGAATGTCGGCTGTTAAAACCCCCTGCCCAGTGGAGATCAGCCCTGGATCATAGTCGTTGGCATTGTTGCGGGGCAGTGCATTGTTGAGGCCCAAAAAGTTATAAAAACCAGCAGGATCTCCATTGGCCCGCCCGATCCTGGTTTTATCGGGGTCTGATTCCCCCAAATCCTGGATGGCTACAATGTTTCTGACGTTTAAGGTTTGCTGGCTTCGGTTGGTGACCCAGACTTCCAATCGGGTAATCTGTACCTGACTTTTGATAAAGGGGTAATTCTCGAGAGCGGCATCGTAGTTATCCCTGAAATATTGGGCAAGGAAAAAGTGCTTGTCTTCATCGTAATCGAGTGCCAACAATGAAAAATCGTTTAGGGTGCCCCCGCCTTGCGCCACAACGGTGTTGTTCTGTGATCGCTGTTCGGAGAAGACCGCCGTAACGGTGGTCCTGCCGAATTGCAGTTCTGTCTTAACCCCAAAAAGGCTCTGCGCCCCTTGAATGAGGGAACTATTGAGCGGCATGTTCACGTTGCCCACCTCTATCTTGCGAATGATATCGTCATCGGTAGGGGTATAATCCAATTTTACGATGTTCTGGAAATCAAAAGTGGCTTCGGTATCATAGTTGGCCGTTACCTGAAGCCTTTCCCCAATTTTGCCCAACATGCTGAGGCTGATCCTTTGGTCGAAATCGAAGGCCAGGTTGGTCCGGTTTCTGGGGGAGAGGGCCGGATTATCATTCTTTTGCCAGATAATGCCAAGATCCATGGCCACTGATCCCTGTGGGATCACTTCTATGGTATTGCCCCCAAAGACCGACTGAAAGAAGTCGTTGTTCACATAAAAATTGGGCAGGAGGTTTTTTCTGGCCTCTTGGCTTCCTTCCTTCTTGCCCGAGTAGGCATCCGATTTCTCTTTAAAATAATCCTTGATGCCCTCCTTTCGAACCAATTCCAAATAT